>CALXPX010000099.1 GCA_944390305.1 uncultured Clostridia bacterium | reverse complement strand
TTAATAAGGAGAAAAATATGAATTTAGAAAATTGCACGCTTGTTGAGTTAAGGCAATTAGCCAAAGAAAAAGGTGTTAAAAATGTCTCTAAATTAAAAAAAGATGAATTATTAGAGATATTAGAACATGAAGAAGAAAATAAAATTAATCATAAATTGTCAAAAGAGGAATCTGAAAATTTAGATGACTTTTTAGATGATGAAATCTTAGATAATGATGAAACTAAGACAAATGAGGAAGTTAGAATAGTAGATGGATATAAGTTATCTAGTCAAGATGATAGAATTGCAGAAGGTATACTTGAAATTCTACCTGATGGATATGGATTTTTAAGAGGAAAAAACTATCTATCTACACCAGATGATATTTACATATCTCCAGTACAAATAAGAAGATTTAAACTAGATAATGGAGATAAAATAAAAGGAATTGCTAGAAGTCCAAAAGAAGGAGAAAAATTCCCTGCATTAATATATGTTGGTGAAGTTAATGGAGGAGCTCCAGAATTGGCATACAGGAGAAAAAAATTCGATGACCTTATTCCTATATATCCAAATGAAAAAATAAAAATGGAAACAACTTCAAATGAATATGCAATGAGAATGATAGATTTAGTATGCCCTATAGGTAAAGGACAAAGAGGAATGATTGTCGCACCTCCTAAAGTAGGAAAAACTACTTTATTGAAGAAAATTGCAAATAGTATTACAACTAATAATCCTGAAGTTGAATTAATTGTACTTTTAATAGATGAAAGACCTGAAGAAGTAACAGATATGAGAAGATCTATAAAGGGTGATGTTATATATTCTACTTTTGATGAGCTACCTGAACATCATACAAAAGTAGCTGAAATGGTTCTAGAAAGAGCAAAAAGATTAACAGAACAAAGAAAAGATGTTGTTATACTTTTAGATAGTATTACAAGACTTGCTAGAGCATATAACTTAACTATTCCTTCTTCAGGAAGAACATTATCTGGAGGTTTAGATCCAGCAGCTCTTCATAAGCCTAAAAAATTCTTTGGAGCAGCTAGAAACATAGAAAATGGTGGAAGTTTAACTATTTTAGCTACAGCATTAATTGATACTGGAAGTAGAATGGATGAAGTAGTTTTTGAAGAATTTAAAGGTACTGGTAATATGGAAGTAGTTTTAGATAGGTCTTTATCTGAAAAAAGAGTTTTTCCAGCTATAGATATTAATAAATCAGGTACGAGAAGAGAAGATTTATTATTAAATAAAGAAGAATTAGATGCTGTATATTCTTTAAGAAAAGCAATGTCTAATATGAATCAATCAGATGTAACAGAACAATTAATTGCTCAAATGATGTCAACAAAAAATAATGAAGAATTAGTTGAAAAGCTAAATAAAATATTTAAGAATAAATAAAAAAGACGTATAAACAAAAATAGGATATTAGATCCTATTTTTGTTTTAATATCTATTATAGAATATATATAATTATATACAATTTAAATAAAAGTTTATTTATTTAGATACTTATTAAGATCTTTTGTCCTATAATTTAATTCTCCCATTTCACAAGTAGGAATATATCCTGCAGGAGCATTTATTACATCAGGAATTCTATTTACAACAGAAGCACAAGTTAATTCAACAGTAGAAGGTCTAGAAACTACAATAGTAGTGGTAGGTTCTCCGTAGATTGTCCACTCATTTTTGTCAAAGTCCTCTTTAGAATAAACTTTGCCAATACATTCGCTTTCTATTACAATTCCTTCTTCAGTATTAGTTGTAACTACAGCACTCATCCCTGTTGCATCACCAGCTTTTACAGTCATATTAAGAGTAGAAGAGTACAAATCTTCTTTATATGTTTGAGGGACACATTTTTGTGTTTGAGATATTACATGAAGGCCTAATTTCTCACATAACCATCCATTAACATTCCACATATATGATGGGGAATAGGTACCACTATTAATAATTTGTTGTCTTTCTTCATCACTAATTTTATCACTTGAAGCAACTTCTTTATCAAATTCATCTAATGTTAGACCTGCACCATGAGCTTTAGCTAATGCAATACCATAATCTTCAACGTTATAACTTGAACTTCCTTTTATTTTAGTTATTTTATGAGTAGAACCTGCTACTGAAGAAATTAATTGTCCCCAGTATATATCTTGATAACCACTACCAGTAATTGTACAATTATTTTTCTTTGCTAATTCATCAATTTTCTTTGTTAAATTTGGATTTGAATTGGCAGGGTAAAATGCTTCTTCACAAGTTGTAATTGCATTAATGCCTAATTCAGCACATAACATTAGAGGTGTTTCTAGATCATTAAATAAACTCATTGTTGTTACAATACATATATCTGGTTTAGTATCTTCTAAAACTTGTTTGGCATTTTCAGCACTTTTAATAATAACTCCTTTATTTTCAGTATTCATAATTTCTCCAATGTCTTTTCCAATAATATCAGGGTTAATGTCTATTGCTCCAACAATTTCACCTCCATTTTCATATACATAACGCATTGTAAAAATACTCATTTTACCTACACCATATTGAACGACTTTTAACTTCCTATCCATAAATAAACCTCCTAAATTTCTGATTTTATAGAACCATTATCCTATAATTAATTCTATTCTATCATATCATTTCACAAAAAGAAATTAATTATTTATTTTTTATAAAATTTTCATATAATTTTAAAATTAATTTTAGTTAAGTAAAAACAAGGTAGGGAGAGGGAGGAGTTATAAATAAAAACAAGATTATAAAAAATAAATATAAATAATAAAAGTTTAAACTAATAATTATAAGATTAGAAATTTAGTAATCTATAATAAGATAGAAAAGGAAGAAATAATTTTTATAAATATAACTAAATAGTTAAATAAATAATTTTTTATAAAATGTTTAAGATAGAAATAGTATAAGTTCTTATAAAAAGAATAAGTGAAATAAGAGAGGTAGAAGATAAAAATAAGGGTAAAAAAAGAAATATAAAGTTGCGTGAAATCAAAGTTTCATGCAATGTGGAGTAGGACTAAAATAAAGCATTAAATATATGCTTGTCTCTTGTAAGCCTTGCTATTGGCTTATTATAAGTTTTATTCATTTGTTATTATACTATTATTTTTTCTTAAAATCAATATTTGATTATTATTTTGGTGTAATTTTTTCACATTATTACAGCATGCATTATTATATAAAAATTTTATAAGATTTTTACCTATATAATTTTACATATACTTTATACTATTTTTTATAAAATATATCTTAAATTTGTAAAAATCTTATATTTCTTATTTTAACCTTATTTTTCGGTAATGAAACTATATGTCTAAAAAATAAAAACGCCTTAAAATCGATTCTCGTGCGTCGTATTTTTGGCACTTTTTAGCATTTTCTCAAAGTATTGATATTTAGCTGTTTTTTGAGTATTTCTATATATTATATATACATCACTTGTAATATTTTATATAAAAATGATAAATTACATATTATTAATATAAATTTATTTTAAAATTGATTTTAAAGAAAATAATTTCTAATATATTTTAAATGTTCAAATGTTCGATTTTGAAATTTTTAATATTTGTATAAAAATCTAATAATTTAAACATTGCAAAAAATTTTTAAATTTAATTTATTATATATTTTTGTTTTATAATTAATTTATTTTTAATTTACTATTTTAATTTAATTTTATATTAATTTATTCCATTAGAATATTTTTTCTAATAATTGTTTTACAGTTCTGTCTATTTTTAATTGATATTATATCATTATTTTTAGAAAATTAGGTAGTCCCCTCTTCCCTTCTTATTGCTTTTGCTTTGATAAAAAATATTGTAATTTATTGTGCTATAAAAACATTATAAATAACTACAACATATAAAAATACTGCTGTAATAACAGTTAGTATAAAACTACTATTTT
>CALXPX010000098.1 GCA_944390305.1 uncultured Clostridia bacterium | reverse complement strand
ATGAACTATTAGAAAAAATGGTTAAGGAATATATAAATTTAGATGAGTAGAAAATTAGGAATAGATTATGGAGTAGCAAGAACAGGGATAGCTATAACTGATGAATTAGGAATTACTGCTCAAGGATTAGAAACAATTAATTCAAATGGTAATGATAAAATAATTCTAAAAAGAATAGCAGAATTATTAGAAATATATCAAATAGATACATTTGTAATAGGAAATCCACTTAATATGGATGGTAGTGATAGTAAAAGAACAGAAGAAACAAAAGCTTTTGTTCATAAACTTAAGTCAAGATTTAATAATGTTCAAATAATATTAGTTGATGAAAGGCTTACTACCGCACAGGCCCATAAGACAATGAATTTTTTAAATATAGATAATAAAAAGAAAAAGTCAGTAGTTGATACTATTTCAGCAGTATATATATTGGAAAGTTATATTAATAAAAAATAATAATAGTCAAGTATTTTACTAAATAGTTTTGATAATTATGTAAAATGCTTGATTTTTAAGCTTTTATGGTGTAAAATAAATATATGTGTTTATGAATAATTTTTATAAAGGAGGAAATAATAATGGCATCAGTATATTCAGCAGGAGATTTTAGAAATGGAACAACTTTTGAAATGGATGGAAATGTATATAGAGTAGTTGAATTTCAACATGTAAAACCAGGAAAAGGATCAGCTTTTGTTAGAACAAAAATTAGAAATGTAATAACAGGAAGTGTACTAGAAAAAACATTTAATCCTTCAGAAAAGTTTCCAGCAGCAGAAATAGAGAAAAAAGAAATGCAATATTTATATGAAGATGGTGGATTATATTATTTTATGGACAATGAAACATATGAACAAATACCACTTAATAGTGAACAATTAGGAGATAGTTTAAAATTCTTAAAAGAAAATATGAATGTAAAAGTATTATCCTATAAAGGAAAGGTATTTTCAATAGAACCACCAATATTTGTAGAATTAGAAGTTACATATACAGAACCAGGATTTGCAGGAAATACTGCAACTACTTCTGGAAAACCAGCAACACTAGAAAACGGATATCAACTAAATGTACCAATGTTCGTAAACATTGGAGATGTTGTAAGAGTAGACACTAGAACAGGTGAATATATGGAAAGAATCTAAAAGAAAGGAAAAATTATGGCGGAGTTAAATAGAAATTATAACAAAATTATGTCTGAACTAGAGGAAAAAATAAAAGATCCTAGTGAATTAGAGTTTGTTAAAAGTAAAATTTCAGAATTAACAGTAATGTTTATGGATACTATAGAGAGATTAGTTGAAAATAGTGAAAAACAAGTAAAAATCGAGAAAAAAGTAAATAACATTCAAAAATCACTAAAAAGAATAGAACAAGATATATATATTGAAGATGAAGAAGATGAAGAAGATGAAGAAGAATGTGATTGTGATGAATGTGAACATGAATTTTGTAAAGGAGATAAAATGCATGATAATGATATGGATTATGAGTTTGAAATAGTATGCCCATATTGTAATCATGAATTTGTAACAGGAAAAGAAGCAAATTTAAAAGATGAAATAGAGTGTCCAAATTGCCATAATATAATTGAACTAGATTGGGATGATTATTGTGATGGTGAATGCAATAATTGTGATAGTCATTGTTACTCAGAAGAAGTAGCAGAAGATGAATTAAAAATCAAAGAAGACGAAAATACAAATTATAAATATTCTAATAAAAATAAAGAAGATAAAGAGAAAAATAAAAAAGAACAAAATAAAAACAATGATGACAAAAATAGTGATCAAAATAATGAAAACGAAGATGATATGTAATTTAAATAATACCTTAAATATTTGATATATTTAAGGTATTATTCTTTATTAAAAAAATTTAATGGATTAACTGGGATATCGTCTACTTTTATAGTTAAATGTAAGTGGCATCCAGTTGTAGCGCCATTTGTAGGATTTCCATTAGAATCTTTATAGGGGTTATTATTTATACCATATACATTTTTTGGACCGACAAAACCTATCAATTCTCCTTTTTTTACTATTTGATTTCTAGATACTATAAAATTAGGCGATACGTGACAATAAGAAACAGATATATTAGGAAAATTAAGAAGCTTTAAAACAATTGTATAACCACCGCCAGCACCCCAACTAGCAAAAGTCACTATTCCATCTTCAATTGCATATAAATTAGTATTAGAACTAGCGGGTATATCTATACCAGAATGATTACTTGATGCGTAAGATGTGGGTGAAACTCTTTTTCCAAAATATGAAGAAATATAAGTATATCCAGGAATTGGCCAAAAGAAGCCATCTCCAGATAAAATTAATTGTTCATAATATTCATCAGTATAGTAAGGATTTGAAGAATACAAAATTGGAACAAAAAACAAAGAAATAAATAATACGAAAATAAAAATAGACAAAAAAAGTTTGTTTAAAATTTTGACCATAAAACCTCCAAACTTTAGTGCCCATATACAATAAATTAACATAAAATATATAAGTAGTCAAGGGAAGAAAAATAAAATAAAAAAATACTTGATTAAAAATAAAATATATGTTATTATAATATTTGTTAATGCATAGGGGTATGATGTTAATGGTAGCATTCCGGTCTCCAAAACCGTGCGTGAGGGTTCAAATCCTTCTACCCCTGCCAAAAGTAAAACAAACTGCTATTTAGCAGTTTGTTTTTTTATTTTTATCTATCAGGTTCAGTTTCTTTATTAACATTAGAGGTGCCATTACTAGATGGCCTATCTTGTTCTATTTCATATGAAGTCATAGATCTTTCTTTTTTATTATAAGATATTATGAAATCTTTATTTAATGTTTCAAAAGTACTTTTTGCATACTTTTCAAAATTTTTATACCCATCATGATAAACATCAAAATCCTGAAGATTAACAATATTATCTATTATATTTTCTAATTCTTTACCTCCTAAATGAATTTTGTGTGGAGTTGTGCTATAAGAATTAAAAATTTCTGCATAATATGAATAACTTGGATCGGCTTGAGAATTAATTAATTCTCTATAAATTTTTATTGAAGAAGCGTCAAGTGACTCATGATTATTATAAATAGAACTAATTTCAGATTTTAAATATTTCATATTAAAATCATATAATTTTTTAGCAACATCATTTATTTCACTTGAGCTAGAATTCTCAGATAATGAAGAAAATTCTTCTTCTAAACTTGCAAGAGTTGCTTCATTAGATGTATCCATATCTATAACTGCATTATGAATATATTCACTTTCTTCAGGAAGTTTATCATTATGATTATGGATTAATGTATAAGCTCCAAGTGCAATAGCTCCTGCTGTAAGAAAAGCAGCAGTTCTTTTTATAAAAGAACGTTTTTTAGGCTTAGATGCACGATCCTTCATTGGAATATCTTGAGGAGATTTTGCGAATCTGATTGGTTTTATATTTTCTTTTTTTGATTCAAATAATTCAAAATTATATTTTTCGTTATTCATAATTTCCTCCTAAAATCATTAAACTTAAAAAGATTATAACATTATAAAAAAATATTTACAATAGTTATTAAAAAATGTTAGAATAAATAAGTCTAAAATAAAAAATATTGAATAAAGTTAAAGAAATGGAGGAGATAAAATGTTAAACATTATATATTCAATAATATATGGAGTAATTGAGGGAATAACAGAGTGGCTACCAATTAGTAGTACAGGACATATAATTTTAGCAGAAAATTTTTTGAAATTTACAAATATAACAGATACGGACGCATTTATGGAAATGTTCGAAGTTGTAATACAATTAGGAGCTATTTTAGCAGTTGTAGTTTTATATTTTAAACAAATATGGCCATTTAAAACTAGAAAAGAAAAAAATAACAAAAAAATCGTATGGGATAAACAAATATTAATTTTATGGGCAAAAATATTAGTTGCATGTATT
>CALXPX010000097.1 GCA_944390305.1 uncultured Clostridia bacterium | reverse complement strand
ATTTGCGGGGGAGCTTTTGAAGGTTTAGACAAAATTATTGGAGAAAGAATAGGAAGAAAAGAAATTGGATTTGGAGCAAAAATTCAAAGTGAAAAAGAAGTAGATAAATACCAAATCTATGGTCAAATGCTTCCACAAGATTTATTAAAATTTGGACTTATTCCAGAATTTGTAGGAAGACTTCCAATAATAGCTACTTTAAGAGAATTAGATAGAAAAGCATTAATTGAAATAATGACAAAGCCAAAGAACGCATTAGTAAAGCAATATAAAAAGTTATTAGAAATAGATGGAGTAGAATTAGAATTTAAAGAAGATGCATTAGAATCTATTGTAGATAAAGCAATAGAAAGAAAAACAGGAGCAAGAGGACTTCGATCTATAATGGAAGAAACTATGAGAGATGTAATGTATGAAATACCATCTAATCCAAAGATTGCTAAATGTATAATAACTAAAGCCACTGTAGAAGGTCTAGAAAAACCAGAAATAATAATAGATGAAAATAAAAAAGAAAAAACTAAAAAGGTAAAAAGAGAAAAAACTGAAGCAAAAGAAACTGCATAAAAGATAAATAGTAAGGTATAAATTAATATCTTACTATTGTTTTATTATCTATAGAATCAATGGGAGAAAAATGAAAAATAATAATATATTAGATACCGAAAGTACAAAAAGAAAGAAAATAAAAAAGTCTATAAAATTAATTATTGTATTTATAGCTATTATAATTTTTGCATATATTGCAGAAGATGTGATGGAAAAAGAAATATTTAGTATAGATAATTCGATATATAGTTATCTAATAAGAAATAGAAATGAAGCTTTAAATACATTTTTTATAATACTTACAGAATTTGGTGGAGTATTTGCAATAGTAATACTTACAGCACTACTATTAATCTTCTTAAAAAAAGAGCATAAAATAATGGTATTAGCTAATGTAATAATAATTACCATATTAAATCAAGTACTTAAAATAATATTTGCAAGACCAAGACCAGAAATTATGAGATTAATTGAAGAAAATGGATATAGTTTTCCATCAGGACATTCAATGGTATCAACAGCATTTTATGGTTTATTAATTTATTTAATATATAAAAATGTAAAAAATAAATATGTAAAATGGATTGGAATTATATTTTTGATTTTACTTATATTAGGTATTTGCATTAGTAGAATATATCTAGGAGTGCATTATGCAAGCGATGTAATAGGAGGATTTTGCTTTTCTATAGCATATATAATTGTATTTATAAATATAATAAAAAAAGAAGTCGGGCCCGAATAACGAGCCTGACTTCTGGCATTAGGGGATTGAAAATTAGCTAAGACTAAAGATATAATACAAAACATATCTAGCGAGAGTCAATGATACACCTTCAATGCTAGCAGAACTTTCATCTTCAAAAGTGAGTACAATCTTAGTGATCGCTTTTTCTTTCTTTCTACCTGTGTTCTGAAAAACGAATTCGACCGAAAGAATGTCAGAATTGCTTAAATGTTTGCGACTAATTTTCTTGTACTGGGATATAAGTTTTATGGTAAGACTGTGCTGACCATAAAGAGCTGCCATATCCATTCCTGCACGAGAAAGTTGGTCATAGACAGTAGCAACAAGAAGCATGTCTCCATTGGTAATTTGCTTATTGAAGTCTCCGGCATATAAAGAACCTACTAAAACTTCAAAAAAAGCCTCTGTGGTAATGTTTTTGTCTTGAACGTTGTCCAAGCCCCTTTGAGTAATAAGCATGATGCATACCTCCAAAAAATATAGTACTAATAATTATATCATAAATAAGCATTTTTTGCAAATTGACAAATTATTTAAGAAAAAATTAATTGAAACTTGTTAATATCCTTGATATAATACCGTAGGGAGGATAATATGAACACAATATTATTAGTAGAAGATAATGAAACTATAATACTAGGATTAAAATATGCATTAGAACAAGAAAAGTTTAATGTAAAAATTGCAAAAAATATTAAAGATGCAAAAAATGAAGAAGAATTTGATTTAGTTTTATTAGATATTACACTTCCAGATGGAAATGGATTTGATTTATTTAAAGAAATAAAAAAAAGAGAAGATGTACCAGTAATATTTCTTACTGCAAAGGATGAAGAAGCAGATATTGTAAAAGGGCTAGACTTAGGAGCCGAAGACTATGTAGTAAAACCATTTAAAGTAAGAGAATTAATATCTAGAATAAAGGTAGCTCTAAGAAGATATAACAAATTAAATAAAAGTTTAGTAGAATGTAGAGGATTAGTAATAGATACAGAAAACATGGAAGTTAAGAAGAATGAAAAAACTTTAGAGCTTACTAGTTTAGAATATAAAATATTATTAATGTTATTTTCTAATAAAAATAAATTAGTTACTAGAGATATGCTTTTAGATAAAATTTGGGATGTTGCTGGAAACTTTGTAAATGATAATACTTTAACAGTATATATAAAACGTATAAGAGAAAAGATAGGAGATAATGAAGGAAAAATAATAAAAACAGTAAGAGGAGTAGGTTATAGAGTAGATGATGAAAAAGAGTAATTTAATTATTATTTTAATAATAAGTATATTAGGAATTGTAACAATGTCAGTAGCTACAAAATATGAGTATGATAAATATATGGAAGAATATAATGAAGTGATATATGAGTTAATAGGAAATATAAAAGAGAAATATCCAGAAATAAAAGAAAGAGATATAGCTATTTTATTAAATGGTACTAAAAATGAAAATACAATAGAAAAAGGAAAAGAAGTATTAGAAAAATACGGAATAAATGACAAAATGCCTACTTTACTAAATATGGACAATACATATAGAAAAAGCGTTATTATAAATTCTTCTATAATTTTAATATTAGTATTGCTAATTATTATAATAACTATTCTATATAAATATAAACAGAAAAGAGAAATTAATAAAATTACAAAATATATAAAAGAAATTAATAATAAAAATTATGAATTAAAAATAAAAGAAAATTCAGAAGATGAATTAACGAACTTAAGAAATGAATTATATAAAATTACATTAATGTTAAGAGAACAAGCAGAAAACTCAGAAAAAGATAAATTAAATTTAGCTAAAAGTCTATCAGATATATCTCATCAAATAAAAACTCCTCTTACTTCAATGACAATAATGATAGATGAAATAAAAGAAAATAGAAATATGGATGAAATGACAAAACAGAGATTTCTGTTTGAAATAGGAAGGCAAATTGATCAAATAAATTTCCTTACAATTTCACTTTTAAAATTATCTAAATTAGATGCCGAAGCAGTAAAATTTGATAATAAAAAAATAAAACTAGAAGAATTAATAGATGATATAATAACTGTTTTAGAAATACCAATAGAGATTAAAAATGTAAATATAGTAAAGGATATCGATAAAAATTTTTATATAATAGGAGATTATAGATGGCTTAAAGAGGCAATAACTAATATAGTAAAAAATTGTATTGAACATACAAAAGAAAATAAAAAAATATATATAAATGCAAAAGATACAAATATGTATTTAGAATTAGAAATAAAAGACGAAGGAGAGGGTATAGATTCTGAAGATTTGAAACATATATTTGAAAGATTTTATAAAGGAAAAAATTCTTCAGAAAATAGTTTTGGAATAGGGCTAGCACTTTCAAAATCAATATTAGAAAGGCAAGGTGCAACAATAAATTGTTATTCCAAAAAGGATAAAGGTACAACTTTTAAAATAAGATGGATGAAATAAATGATAGGAAAAAATAATTAATATTATATTAATTTTAACAATTATTAATAATATTAATTATTTTTGCTTTTAACTATATTTGTAATTAAAATAAAATATAAAGTTATAGAAAATAAATTTAATGATGTCATTTTAAAGTCACTTTTACTAGCTATAATATAATTATACAAAAAATATAAATAGAAGGGACGGAAAAGTATGGAAATTCTAAGAGTAGAGAATTTAACTAAAAAGTATGGTAAAGGCGAAAGTGAAGTAATAGCAGTAGACAATGTAAGTTTTTCAGTTCAAAAAGGAGAATTTGTTGCTATTGTAGGAAGTTCCGGAAGCGGAAAATCTACTTTATTACATTTATTAGGAGGAGTTGATAGACCTACATCAGGAAAAGTATATGTTGATGGAAAAGATATATATACTCTAAATGATGATAATCTAGCAATATTTAGAAGAAGACAAGTAGGAATAATATATCAATTCTATAACTTAATACCAATA
>CALXPX010000096.1 GCA_944390305.1 uncultured Clostridia bacterium | reverse complement strand
ATTTAGTATTTCAGAAAAAGCTGTAAAAAGAGCAGGATTAGATTATTGGGATAAATTAGATATAGAAGAACATATATCATTCAAAGATTTTTTAAATACATATAAGCCAGAAGAAAATAATATGTTTTTTGTAACAACAAAAGGAAAACATGTCTATTCTGAACCAGATTTTAAAAATATGGAAGAAATTTTTGTGCTATTTGGAAAAGAGACAAAAGGATTACCAGAAGATATTTTACAAAAATATATAGACAAAACCATTCGAATTCCAATGAGACCAACACTAAGATCATTAAATCTCTCAAATTCAGTTGCCATTGTTGCATATGACATTTGTAGACAAAAAGATTTTGAAGGATTAGAAGAAATTAGTAGTTATTTTGATTAATTTTTTAAAAAACGTTTACTTAAGAGTATGATATAACTATAAGTTCTTTTATAAAAATATAAAAAAGCATTGAAAAAATTTTTAATAAACTATATAATATGCTAAAATACGTAAGATAAAGGAGAATACAAATGAATGCATTTGGGTTTGTGCCAGAAGGATGGAATAAAGATATAGAAAATTTGAGTATTCTAAAGATAGAAGAATACAAAAACGAGAATAAAACAATGCAAGGAATTGTACAAAGCTGTGATGAAAAATATAATCTACACATAAACTTGGGAAATAAAATAGAAGGAATTATTCCAAGAAGTGAGGTAGAAGATACTAAGGAAGGATTACCAAATGAAAAGTTATGTACGGGAAAGGTACATAAGTATGTGCAATTTAAAATAAAAGATATAGAAAATGACGGAAAAATAATTTTATCTAGAAAAAGTGTTCAACAAGAAGCTTTAACATATATAAAGAATCAAATGAAAATTGGACAAACTGTTACAGGAATCGTAAAAAATATTAGACCATATGGTGCATTTATTGAGATTGGTGGAGGAATTGTAGGACTTGCACATATAGAAGATTTGTCAGTCGCAAGAATAAAAACACCATTTGAGAGATTAAAAATTGGACAAAAAGTAAATGTTGTGGTAAAATCTATAGATAGATATACAGGAAAAGTAAATTTGTCATATAAAGAAACATTAGGAACGTGGGAAGAAAATGCTAAAAAGTTTTCATCAGGAATGAAAGTTGAAGGAATTATTAGAGAAACAGAAAAAAATAAAAATGGTATTTTCATAGAGCTTACACCTAATTTAGTAGGTATGGCAGAATATTCTGAAGGTTATCAATATGGACAAAAGGTAAAAGTCTATATTAAGAAAATAGATAACGAAAAAAAGAAAGTAAAATTATTAATAGAAAAATAATATAGTTTATAATTTAAAAATATAGATAATTCTAAATTTAAGGGGGAAGAAGAAAATGGTAGAAGATAGTGAAATCAAGGCACAAGTATCTCCATTTGCTATAAGAGAAGGTGAAATAAAAACTTTCGATGGGAAAGATGGGTATGTGTCAATGAATCAAATCGTACATAAGATTAATATTGGACATATTAATGAAATCCATTTTGCAATTTTAGATTTAGTAAATGAATTTGAATTTATTACATCAAGACAGTTATATCAAATGCTAGAAATTAAAGGAATTGATCCAAAGTCACAAGATAAGTTAAATAATAAGTTAGATCAATTAGTAAAATCTAAAATTCTAACAAGATACTATTTTACTTCTGATGAAGGAAAAGGAATCTATAGAATATATTGTTTAGAGAAGATGGGAAAATATTTATTAAATTCTAAAGAAATTGATTGTAAATGGCAACCATCTGATAATACAAAACCAGTACCAATGATTAAAAAGAGATTAGCTGGAAATCAAACATTAATTGCTTACTTAAGAAAAGTAAAAGCATTTGACAGTTATATAGTAAAACCAGCAATTACTGCAAAGGTATCAGGAAAGATATTTAAAGCAAGTGGTGGTGCTGTTAAACTTACTAAAAATGGAAAATCAATTCAGTTTGTTTTTGAAGTTATTAGAAGAGAACAAGATTGGGAAAAGAAATTAGCTGAAAGAATGAGATTATATAAAGAATTCTATGAAAACTATGTTCCAGGAGATTCTGGTTTTAGTGGAATGCCACAATTAATACTAATATGTGAAGATGAAAAACACATGGCAGAAACTTTTAAAGAAATCGTGAAAAATCAATTAGAGATTCCACAAATTAAGTTATATTTTACAACTGATTTAAGACAAAATAAAGAAACACTAGAAGATACATTAGTAGATTTCAAATTAGTAGATGGAAAATATAAAATGGAAAATGTAGAATTAAAATTATTAGGAATGTAAAGAAAAAGGGAATTTGGGGACGGACTCAATTTTCCCTTTTTTGAATTTAAGAAAAATAAAAAATAGAGAATATAAAAAAGGGAAAATTGAGTCCGTCCCCAAATTCCCTTTTAGCTAATTCCTAGAATCGCTTTTGCATGCTTCACATCATCACTAGTTGCATCTCTTGTATTTTCTAAATCATATTTTAAACCTAATTTTGTCCATTTATACTTACCAATACTATGATATGGTAAAATTTCAACTTTTTGAACAGTGTTTAATGTAGAAATAAATTCTTTTAAATCTAGTAAATCTTTTTCATCATCTGTAAAACCGGGAACCAATACTTGTCTAATCCATATTGGTATATTGTTATTACTTAAATATCTTGCAAAGTCTAACTCTAGTTTGTTATCAAATCCAACTAAATTTTTACATTTTTCACTATTAATATGCTTAATATCTAAAAGCACTAAATCGGTTAAAGTTAATAATTGTTTTATATCATCTGTAAGAGCTACCATTCCAGAAGTATCAATACATGTATGAATTTTTTTCTTTTTTAATTTTGTAAATAATTCGATTAAAAATTTTACTTGTAATAAAGGTTCTCCACCTGAAACAGTTACACCACCATTTGGAGTGATATAATTTTTATATTTTAAAATCATTTTATAGATATCGTTGGCAGATTGATACTTTCCTTCTTTCATATCCCAAGTGTCACGATTATGACAATATTTACACTGTAAATGGCAACCTTGAAGAAATAATACAAAACGGATTCCTGGACCATCAACAGCACCGAATGTTTCTATTGAATGTACTTTTGCATAATATCTTAAATCTTTTTCGTTATTTTGTATATCTTTGTTATCTTCCATATTCTATAATAGCTCCTTCATTTATATTTATATAGATTTCTTATTAAAGATTTGTAGCATTAGTAATTTAATTTTTTAAAAATATAAAAAAATCTAAGATTCATAGAAGAAAATGGGGATTAAAGGAGTGGTCCTTCAATCCCTTTTTTTAGTTTAACTAAATTTTTTCATGAATTGTTCTATTAATAACATCTAATTGTTGTTCTCTTGTTAATTTTGTAAAGTTTACAGCATATCCAGATACTCTAATGGTTAGTTGAGGATAATTTTCTGGATGTTCCATAGCATCAATTAATAAACTTCTATCAAAAACATTAACATTAATATGATGTCCTGTTTGTTTGAAATATCCATCTAACATATTGACTAAGTTTGTAACTCTTGTATCTTCATCTTTTCCTAATGTTTTAGGTGTGATTGAGAATGTGTATGAAATTCCATCTTCTGCAAAATCAAATGGTAATTTTGCAATAGAATTCATAACTGCTAAAGCACCATTTGTGTCTCTTCCATGTAATGGATTTGCACCAGGTCCGAATGGAGCCCCCATTCTTCTTCCATCAGGTGTATTTACAGTTGCTTTACCATAAACAACATTTGATGTGATAGTAAGAATAGATAATGTATGTTTAGAATTTCTATAAGTTGGATATCTTTTTAATTTATTCATAAATGTTTTTACGATATCTACAGCAATACTGTCTACTCTTTCATCATCATTACCGAATTTTGGAAAATCTCCTTCTATTTCATAATCAACAGCAAGTCCTGTTTCATCTCTGATAACTTTTACTTTTGCATATTTAATTGCAGAAAGCGAATCAGCAACAACAGATAAACCAGCAATACCACAAGCCATTGTTCTTATAATATCTTTATCATGAAGAGCCATTTCGATTGCTTCGTAACAATATTTATCATGCATATAATGGATAGCATTTAAAGCTTTAATATAAATTTTAGCTACATAATCCATCATTTGGTTAAATTTTTCCATAACTTCATCATAATCTAAATATTCAGATGTAATTGGTGCAAATTTTGGTGTAACTTGTTTTCCAGTCATTTCATCCCTACCACCATTGATGGCATATAATAAGGTTTTAGCTAAGTTTGCTCTTGCACCAAAGAATTGCATTTGTTTACCAATTTTCATTGGAGAAACA
>CALXPX010000095.1 GCA_944390305.1 uncultured Clostridia bacterium | reverse complement strand
GTTTCTCTAAAATCTGATGTCAAGGCAAGTCAGTTAAAAGTAATAAGTGGATCAAGAGGAGAAGATTGGGGCTCAGGTGGAGGACTAAGCTAAAATCTAAATCCCAAGAAGGCCTTTGGACTTCTGGGAATTGTTCCGAAAAAAATAAGAGGTGTATATGGGAGTTTTAAATATAGTAAAAACAGTAAAAAATATATATAAAGAATATGTAGTATTGGTTAAAATAGGAAAATTTTACTATTGCTATGGAAGAGACTCCTATATTATTTCCTATCTTACGAATTATAAAATAAACTTACTAGAAGATAATACTTATTCTTGTTCATTTTCAACAAACGCATATAATAAAGTTATATCTATTTTAGAAGATAAAAAAATAAATTATTTAATTTTAGATAGAAGAAATGATTATGAAGAAGATGAAAAATATAATAATAAAAATTTAAACAACTATCTAAAATACTATGAAAAAGCGAAAGAAGAAATCAGCACAAAGATGCGAATTGAAAAAATATATAAATATTTAAATGAGCATTTATTAGATAAAGAAATTATAACGGAAGTAGAAAAAATAATTTATGAAAGAAGAAAAATTCAAAGTAATTAATTTTATAAGGGAATTAATTGTATATGTTGATAAGTATTTAACAAATTTCCCAAAAAAGGAAATAGAAATAAAGAATCGAATCAGAAATGAAAGTTTTGATTTATTAGAGTTAAGTTATAAAGCAAATATAACAAGTGACAATAATAAAAAGATATTATTACTAGAAGATATAATTGCTAAAATAAAAGTAATAGACTTTTTACTTAATCTTTGCTATGATAAGCAAATTATTAATAATAAAAGATATATTAAATTTGGAGAAAAGCTTGATGATATTTTAAAATATACTTTAGGTTGGAAAAAGCAATTTAAAGAATAGGGCTTGGTTGATGGGTGAGTAACTTCGTCTGGAGTCAATGTTAATCCCGGCAGCAATGCTAACTTCGGGCCTGGAGCGGTGAATAAAGGCAATGCTAACTGTGGCAACAACAACCTTTTCAACTCGAATGGCAACAAGAATGATAACAGGTTAGGCGTGCGCCCCGTAGCTTCTATAAACTGTGGTTATATAACTAATTGTTATATAAGAGATAATATAGAAACAAACCATAGTCCTTTAGTATAGATATACTATAAATTAAAAATAGATAGATATATTTGTTAGTAATGTAAATTTATATGAAAAGGAGTATATCTTAGTACTATTTTTAAGTAATCAGCATTGATTACTTTTTTATATATTTTTAATAATGTGGAAAATTTATGAAAAGAAAAAATAATTTGTATGAAAATACTTATGATATGAATAATATCATTGCAGCTTTTAATGAAGTTTGCAGAAATACTAAAAACAAAAGAAAAGTAAGAAATTATAGAGAATATAAGTGTGTTTATATCAGTAGAATATACAATATATTAAAAGAAAAAAAATACGTAGTTGGAAAATATAACGTATTTACAATTTATGAACCTAAAGAAAGAAGAATAGTAAGTCAAGCTCTTCAAGACAAAGTTATTAATCATCTAGTAAGCAGATGTATTTTATATCCAGCATTAATACCATGCCTTATACCAGAAAATGTAGCTAGCATAGAAGGAAAAGGTACAAAATCTGGACTAGAATATAAAAAAGAATTTGAAAGAATATGTACCATAAAATATGGTACATATTATATATTAAAATGCGATATAAGTAAATTTTTTGCAAGTATAAATAAAGATATATTAAAAGAAAAAATTACTAAAAAAATAAAAGATAAGGACGCATTAAACATCATATTTAAAATAATAGATAGCGAGGAATCCGGTCTTGGAATAGGAAATATGACAAGTCAGGTTTTAGCTGTATTTTATTTAAATGATATGGAACATTATATAAAAGAAGAATTAAAAATAAAATACTATGTTAGATATCAAGATGATTTCTTATTATTTCATGAATCCAAAGAGTATTTAAAAGAATGCTTGGAAAAAATAAAAGAATTTCTAAAAAAAGAAAAATTGTTTTTAAATAAAAAGAGCAGAATATTTAAAAGTACGAATAATTATATTTTTTTAGGAAGAGGAAAAAATGGAAGATATGCAAAATACAGAAATGTAAAAAGAAAAATTAAATATAAAAGATTTTTATATGAAAGTGGATGTATACCTTTAAGAAATTTTGTAAATAGTATTAGATGTTATGAAAGCCTTTTAAAAGATAGGAAATAATTAAAATATATAAGTTAATATATATAAGCGTAATAAATTTTAGATGTTATTACGCTTATATATTTGCATTAGTAGCTTTTTTATATTTATTATGATATAATCAAAAAGATTATTATTAAAGGGGATAAATAAAGTGAAAAAGATTATATATGTATTTGGAGTAATATTTTTAGCATTAATTATTATTGTGAACTTTTTGTTTACTGCATATTTAGATATGGGTGAACATATTACAATTTATAATAATAGTTTAATATATGTTATAGGACTTATTATAGCAGGAATAGCTATATTTGGAATTACTAACATTATAGATAAAAAATTATGTAGTGATGAAACTTCTAAAGTAAAGAAAAAAATAAGAAGAGGATTATTTATAAGTGTATTAGTAATATATATATTATTTAATATATTATGGATAATTTTTGTAAGGCCATCAATAATAGCAGATCAAATTCATGTATGCAATTTGGCTCAAACGATGTTTAGAGGAAATGAACAAGAGGTATTACTAACTAATACATATGCAGGGATTCCTTTAAGTCAGTATATTGAAGCTTATCAGCAGCAGATTCCACTTGCTTTTGTGTATAGCGTTTTTTTTAGAATAATTAATTATGATGGCATAGGTTTACTAAGAATATTAAATGTAATTGGAAATATATTAATTGTCTTTTCTATATATAAAATAGGCATGCAATTGTCGAAAAAATATAAGATAAATAAAGTACTAATATTAACATTTATTTTAACCTTTATATCTCTTATAATACTTTCAACATTTATATATGGAGATATTCCAAGTACAGGTTTATGTTTACTTGCAGTTTATTATACTATGAGATATTCTGAAACGAAAAAAATAAAATTCATATGTTTTGCATCAATTGCTACAATGATTGCTTACATGATGAGAATGAATAGTCTAATTTTTATAATTGCAACTGTAATATACTTACTATTAAATCTATTTAATGGAATTACCAAAAGAAAAGCAAAAGAAAATCTAATAAATACAGCAGTAATTATAATGTATATTGTTATATCAATTTTACCATCTAGATTAATAACAAATTACTACTTAAATAAATATAATTTAGATAAAGAAAAATCTTATCCTACTATTAGCTTTTTACTTATTGCAATGGAAGAAGGCCCAAGAGCAAATGGATGGTATAATGAAGAAATAGGAGAACCAGCTTTAAAGGACCCTGAAAATAAAAAAGTGGAATACAAAGAAAAAGTAAAAGAAAGATTAAAATATTTTATAGAAAATCCAATGTATACTTTTGATTTTTACATGACTAAAATAACTTCAATGTGGACAGAAAATACATATTCTGCACTAAGACAAAACTTTGCTGAAAAAGAAGATAAAACAAAAGAAAACATATTAACATTTTATCAAAAAGTATTATTAATATTAATTTGCATATGTAGTATTATAGTATTAGTGCAAAATAGAAAAGATATTTCTTTAGACGTAATATTCTTACTTACTATTTTTATAGGAGGATTTGCATTTCATATATTATGGGAGGCAAAATCAAGATATATAATACCTTACATAATAGTACTAATGCCTATTGCTTCAATTTATATTAATAAAATAAATATAAAAGAAAAAATCAAAAATACATATTTAAATATTAAATCTAACATATTAGAGAAAGAATAAAATAAAAGTAGTCTTAGATAATAATAAACAAACATATTTAAGACTACTTTTATTTATTAAAAAATATTTCAAATAAAAACAAATATTTTTAAAACTTTTGTTTGACAAACAGTTTCCTTTGTGTTAATATATTGTTAGTTTTAAAAAAGGAGAGATGTGTGATGAACAAATCAAAAAGAGACGGAAATGGTTTAAATAAAAGAGAAAGAGCCATTTTGAAATTTGTTGAAAAAGAAATTATATTAAAAGGTTTTGCACCATCAGTAAGAGAAATAGGAAGAGCTGTTGGACTAAGTTCTACTGCTACAGTACAAGGATATTTAAAATCACTAGAAGAAAGAGGATTCTTAAAAAAAGAATCTCAAAAAGTTAGTACCCTAAGACTTTTAAAGAATTATAAAGGAGATAATG
>CALXPX010000094.1 GCA_944390305.1 uncultured Clostridia bacterium | reverse complement strand
GTGATAGTAATGAATAAAAAATTAGAAGAAAATAAATTAATACTAATTCCAAAGTCAGAGAGATATATAGAATATATATTAGATTTAATTATAAAACTACCTAGAATCGAAAAATTTAGCATAGGAACAGAATAGAAAGGATCCATGTATAAAAAGTTAAAAAAATAAGGTACTTTATTAAAATAAAAAACTATTGCCTAATTTACATAACAATGATATAATATATGCATTATGAAAGTTAAATTTTTTACATTAGGATGCAAAGTAAATACATATGAAACTGGAGCAATGGAAGAACAGTTCTTAAAACATGGATATGAAATAACAGATGATATAGCAGATATTTATATAATAAATACTTGTAGTGTTACAAACATTGCTGAAAGAAAATCCAGACAAATGTTAAGAAGAGCCAAGGATTTAAATCCAAAGGCTATTATTGTTGCGTGTGGATGTTATGCACAAGTAGCAAGTGATGAGATTTCTAACATTCCAGAAGTAGATATAATTATAGGGAACAATGAAAAAACAAATATAGTAAATATTATAGAAGAATATCAAAAAGATAAAGAAAAAGAATCAATAATAAGTGATGTAATGCATCAAAATAACTTTTTAGACTTTGGAGTAACAACATATACAGAGCTCAATAGAGCTGTTATAAAAGTTCAAGATGGTTGTGATAGATTTTGCTCATATTGTATAATTCCTTATTCTAGAGGAAAAGTAAGAAGTAGAAATCCAAAAAACATATTAAAAGAAATAGAAGAAATAGCCAAAAAAGGAATTAAAGAAGTTGTAGTAACAGGGATACACCTAGCTTCTTATGGAAAAGATTTTAATGAAGAAATGGTAAAAAAATATAGAGAAGAATATGGATATACAGATAAATATGTTCCATTTAATCCAAAAGATGATCTACATTCTGGTGGATTTAGATTAATTGAACTTTTAGAACAAATAAATAAAATAAAAAATATAGAAAGAATAAGACTAGGTTCTCTAGAACCAAAATTAATAGATGAAGAATTTATATTAAGACTTTCTAAAATAGAAAAAATATGTAATCATTTTCATTTATCTCTTCAAAGTGGTTGTAATAATACCTTAAAAGCAATGAATAG
Organism: uncultured Clostridia bacterium; assembly: GCA_944390305.1. GTDB lineage: Bacteria > Bacillota > Clostridia > TANB77 > CAG-508 > CAG-793. The sequence continues at coordinate 3,450 of CALXPX010000094.1, read as the reverse complement.
AAGATATACAGTAGAAGAGTTTAGAAACTCTGCACAGTTAATAAGAAAAAACTTCAAAGATGTAGCACTTACAACAGATATAATAGTAGGTTTTCCAGGAGAAACAGATGATGATTTTGAAAAAACTTATAAATTTTTAGAAGAAATAAAATTTTATAAAATGCATATATTTAAGTTTTCTCCAAAAAAAGGCACAGTAGCTGCAAAAATGCAAAATCAAGTAGATGGAAATATAAAAGAAGAAAGAAGCAAAAGATTAATTGAGCTATCTAATAAAAATGAAGAGGAATATAACAAAAAAAGTATAGGAAAAATAGAAGAGGTACTTTTTGAAGAAAAAGTAGATAATTTATATAAAGGACATACTAAAAATTACATAACAATAAATGTAAAATCAGAAGACAATGTTATAGACAAAATAAAAAAAGTTAAAATAGAAAAAACATATAATAAATTAGAAGTGTTTGGAAAAATAATTAATTAATATAATAAATATATTTCACAAATTGAGAATATATGGTATAATAAATCTAAAATTATGAAAAAATATTAAAGATACATAGAATATAAAGGAATGATAAAATGAAAGCAATAGAAATAAGAAACAAATATTTAAAATTTTTTGAAGAACATGGACATAAAGTAATACCAAGTAGTCCATTAATACCAGAAAATGACCCATCTGTATTATTTACAACAGCAGGAATGCAACCATTGGTTCCTTATCTTTTAGGTCAAAAACACCCAGAAGGAACTAGACTTACAGATTATCAAAAATGTTTAAGGACAAATGATATAGATGAGGTAGGAGATAATAGACATCTAACATATTTTGAAATGCTTGGAAATTGGTCTTTAGGAGACTATTTTAAAGAAGAATCTATAAAATTAAGTTATGATTTCTTAACTAAAGAATTAGGGATTCCAGAAGAAAGAATATCTGTTACATGTTTTGCTGGAGATAGTGATTGCCCAAAAGATGAATTAACAGCTTCATGCTGGGAAAAAGCAGGTATTCCAAAAGATAGAATATATTTTTATGGAAAAGAAGATAACTGGTGGATTGCAGGAGAAGAAGGACCATGTGGACCAGATACAGAAATGTTCTATGATACAGGAAAGCCAAAATGTTCACCTGATTGTCAGCCATCTTGTGATTGTGGAAAATATGTGGAAATATGGAATAATGTTTTCATGGAATATTATAAAAAAGATGGTAAATATACTAAACTTACACAGAAAAATGTAGATACAGGACTTGGACTAGAAAGAATGACTATGCTTCTTCAAGGAAAAGAAACTCCTTTTGATACAGAATTATTTAAGGGAGTAATGGACAAACTAAAAGAATTAGCAAAAGTAGATGACATAGCAAGTATAAGAATTGTTGCAGAACATATGCGTTCAAGCATGATGATAATAGCAGATGGAGGAAGACCTTCTAATATAGACAGAGGATATATTTTAAGAAGACTAATTCGTAGAATGACAAGACATTTAAATAAATTGCAAGTAGATTTAAAAGAGCTTCCAAATTTATTAGATTTAAATATAGATATATTAAAAGAAATGTATCCAGAATTAGAAAGTCAAAGGCAAGAAATAAAAGAAGTAATAAATGCAGAAAAAGATAAGTTTATGAGAACTTTAAATAATGGAGAAAGAGAATTCAATAAAGTAATAAATAAGTTAAAATCACAAAATATAGATAAAATAGATGGAAAGACAATATTTAATCTATATGAAACCTATGGATTCCCACCAGAGGTTACAAAAGACTTAGCTACAGAAAATGGATTTAAAGTTGATTTAAGTGAAGTAGAAAAATTATTTAAAGAGCATCAAGAAAAATCAAGAATGGGTAGTGACCAAAAATTTAAAGGGGGATTAGCAGAGCAAAACGAAAAAACAATTGCTTACCATACTGCAACACACCTTTTAAATGCTGCACTTAAAAAAGTTATAGGTGAAAATTCACATCAAAGAGGTTCAAACATTACTGTAGAAAGAATGAGATTTGATTTTAATTGTGACCATAAATTGACTGATGAAGAAAAACAAAAAGTTGAAGAAATAGTAAATGAATGGATAAAAGAAGATTTACCTGTTACAGTTGAAACAATGCAAAAAGAAGATGCATTAAAATCTGGAGCAGAATGTATGTTTATAGAAAAATATCCAGATGATGTAACTGTATATACAATAGGAAATATATCAAAAGAACTTTGTGGAGGACCACATGTAAAACATACTGGTGAATTAGGACACTTTAAAATAGTTAAAGAAGAAGCAAGTTCACAAGGTGTAAGAAGAATAAAAGCTATATTGGAGGAAAAATAAATGGAAGATTGCATTTTTTGTAAAATAATAAAAGGAGAAATACCATCTAAAAAAGTATATGAGGATGATGAAATATTAGCTTTTTATGATATAAACCCAATAGCTAAAGTGCATGTCCTAGTAATACCTAAAATGCATATACAAAGCTTACTAGAATTAAAAGAAGAAAATAAAGATTTATTATTTCATATATTTGAAAAAATAAATGAGGTTTCTAAAATAGTAGGTGTAGATAAAACAGGGTTTAGAGTAATATCAAATGTGGGTGAAGATAGCGGACAAGCAGTAAAGCATTTACATTTTCATATATTAGGTGGAGAAAAACTACCTACAAGATAAAAACTTAAGAAAAGCTAGATTAATTTATATATTTATGATATAATATATATAGTTAATTAAAAAGAAAGGAAATAAATATGATAGATAAAAGATATAATAAAGTTCTAACTGTAGTACTAATAATTGTAGTAGTAGTTATATTTGCTTTATTAGGCTTTTGGGGATATGACACAATAAAAAGATATTTTCAAGAACAAGATAAAGATGTTGCATTAAATGAATTTAATAATAGCATTATTATTGGAGGAGGAAACGGTACTTCTCAAAATGAGGCAAATGAAACTGGTAATTTTACAATAGCAGGAAATGAAGTCTCTAATAATAATACAGGATCTAGTAATAAAGTAGTGACATATAAAGGCTTTACTGTAATGGGAAAAATAGAAATACCAGCTATAGACTTAGAATACCCAGTATTAGAGAGAGCAACCAAATCATCTTTAGAAGCATCTGTTGGAATAATGACTGGACCAGGATTAAATAAAGTAGGTAATACAGTAATAGCTGGACATAACTATAGAAATGGAACATTTTTCTCTAGAAATAAAGAACTTAAAAATGGAGATTTAGTATATATTACAGATACTGATGGAAACATAGTAAAATACACGATATATAATATATATAATACTTCTTCAGAAGATGCAGATTATATAACAAGAGATACAGCAGGAAAAAGAGAAATAACATTATCTACTTGTACAGATGATTCAAGATATAGATTAATCATATGGGCTAAAGAAGATTAATTTTATAAAAAATAAAAATAAG
>CALXPX010000093.1 GCA_944390305.1 uncultured Clostridia bacterium | reverse complement strand
ACAATGCACATATTTCAATGTGTTGCGGACTTTTTATTAATTTTAACTGTTAAAAACGGGATTATATACATATATATAGAAAAAAGCAATATTTTGTCAAAAAAGTTTTATCAAAAAATAATAATATTATTGAAAAAAATATTGAAATAGTATATTATAAACTTGGTAATAATTTAAGGAGGGTATAAAATGAAAGAAAAAGAGACTACCTTAATTCCCAAAATGAATAATTATAGAGAAATTTTAGAATATGCACAAAAGAATTATGATAACAATATTGCTTACAAGTATAAAGAAAACATAGAAGACAAAAATACAAAATACGTAGAAAAAAAATATAGTCAAGTAATAAAGGATGTAAAAGCATTTGCTACAGCATTATTAGACTTAGGATTTAAAGGAAAAAGAATAGCTTTAATTGGTGAAAATAGATATGAATGGTGTATAAGCTATTTAGCAGTTACTTGCGGAGGTATGATAATAGCGCCATTAGATAAGGCCTTACCAGACAAAGAAATAACATCATTGTTAAAAAGAAGTGAAATAGATGCAGTAATATATGAAGAAAAACATGAAGAATTATTTAAAAAATTAAAAGAGGATAAAGATATAAATTTAAATACCATTATATGCATTGATAAAAAAGAAGAAGATAAAGAAATTATTAATTTTCAAAAACTATTAGAAAAAGGAAGAAAATTATTAAAAGAAAAATGCAAATTATATGATGATGTAAAAATAGACAGTGAAGGAATGTCAATTATGTTATTTACTTCTGGAACAACAAGTAATGCAAAAATAGTAATGTTATCTCAAAATAACGTATGTTCAAACATGTATGCTTATCAAACACACTTTAGAATAAAAGAAGATGATACACTTTTATCTTTTCTACCAATTCATCATACATTTGAATGCAGTATTACTATACTATATGGGTTTTATAGTGGAGCAACTATAGCTTTTTGCGATGGCCTAAGATATATACAAACAAATTTAAAAGAATATCAAGTATCAATATTTGTGGCAGTACCATTAGTATTAGAGACAATGTATAAAAAAATAATAAAAACAATAGACGAGATGGGAAAAACAAAATTAATAAATAGGATGATAAAGATATCAAATGGACTTTTAAAAGTACATATTGATATAAGAAAAAAAGTCTTTAAACAAATTGTAGACAATTTTGGTGGAAAATTAAGAATGGTACTTTATGGAGCTGCTTCATTAGATAAAGACACAATAATAGGACTAAATAACTTTGGTATAAATTCAATCCAAGGATATGGACTAACAGAAACATCACCAGTTCTTACAGCAGAAGCGGAAAATAAACATAGACCTGGTTCAATAGGATATCCTTTAGATAATGTAGAAATAAAAATAGACAATCCAGACAAAGAAGGAATAGGAGAAATATTAGCTAAAGGACCTAATATAATGTTAGGATATTATAAAGATGAAAAAAAGACAAAAGAAGCATTTAAAGATGGTTGGTTTAGAACTGGAGATTATGGATATATAGATAAAGATGGATTTATATTTATGACTGGAAGGAAAAATGATATTATTGTACTTAGAAATGGAAAAAATGTATATCCACAAGAGATAGAATTTTTAATATCTAAACTTCCTTATGTTGCTGAGTGTATGGTATTTTCGAGAGAAGCAAGTAAAACAGACACATTGCTTATGGCAAAAATAGTATATAACAAAGAAATAATGGAAAAAGATTATCCAGATAAAAATGAAGAAGATTATGAAAAAATTATTTGGAATGATATAAAAGAGATAAACAAAAATTTACCAACATTTAAGCATATAAAAAAGATAATTGTTACAGATGAACCAATGATAAAAACAACGACTCAAAAAGTAAAAAGAAGCGAAGAAATAAAAAAGACAGAAAAAGAATTAGAAAAAATAAAATAAAAAAATAGAGCAGATGAAAGATCATCTGCTTTACTTTTTTGCTATCCTGTAAATTTAATAGAAATTGGCAGGCTGAGATAAAAAGCCATCAAAAAACGGCTCACTCCCGTGTATACCATAAGGATCATAAATCCAAAGTTTGAGATTTTCCTTAAGAAAGTCATAAAATGGAATTGCAAAAAAATTGTTATTACCAGTTTGAACACTTATAATTGGGTCAGCTATAAATTGTTCACCATTAAAAACATAATATACACTTACATGGCCGTATGTATTTTGGCTTGCAAAAGGAGTCTTTTCTAATGTAATACATATATATGCATTTACACCTATATCCCTAAGCAATTTCAATAAAGCCATAGAATAATGCAAGGAACAACCAATGTGATTTTCTTGTAAGAATTTTAATTCAATATTTGGTAAATCCCGAGCACTAATTTCTAATTCAAACATTTCATGGTTGTGTCTATTGGTTCTACTAAAAGAATACGTTCCTAAACTTACAACTGATTCATAAATGCGTTTGATATTTTCCATAATAATGCCTCCTTGCGGCAATAAAGATTGTTCATATTCGAATGTCCTATTTAAATACACAAGAGTGTATAGTTTTCAAAGTGCGTATCTTAATAATTATAGCATACTTAACATAAAAAAGCAAAAATGTTTATTTTATAATAATACCGAGTAATTTAGATAATTCTATAGATTGCTCAACATTTACAACAAGCCCTGCCAACTCATCTTTATTTAAAATAATACCCGAAATATCATTAGTAGAAAAATCGATATTATTTAAATTAGTATGAAGAAAAGAAGAACAAGAAAGTGATGAATTATTAATGTAAAACTTTTTTAGTTTAGAATTATCAAAATTAGAAAATTTCAAAGTACTGTCTAAAATAGTAAAATCTTTTAATATACTTGTATTAAAATTAACATAGTTAGCATTACAATTACGAAAAAAGCAAGATAAAAAGTTGGCATTAATAAAAGATGAGCCAACTAATTTGCAATTATTAAAATTGACATTTACAAAAGAAGAATCTTCAAAATTACAATTAGATAAATTAACATTTTCAAAAGATGTATTTACAAATGAAAACTTGTTTAAATTACTGCCTTCGAATGAAGAATTAACAAATTTACAATTCTTAAATTCAATAGTATTAATACTATTAATAACCATATGAATAGAAGAAAACTCTAAATTAACAATATCTTCTTGTAAATTTATTTTTTTATTAATAAAATCAACTAAATTATCCATATATTTATTACCTCAGATATAATCTTATTATTAATAAAGTAAAATGTAAATATAAAGATAGAATAAAAAACATAAAAATATTAAATAACAAAATTTATTTCCTTTATATTATATTAATGTTATAATATATTTAATAATATATAAGGAGATTACAATGGATAAAATAGATATAGAAAATATAGACCTAAATAATTCATATTTCCATTTTACAGAAAAAGAAAATTTAACATCAATTCAAGAAAAGGGATTGATTGCACAAATAGGTGATGCATCAGAATTAGTAGAAGATAAACCAAGAGTATGCTTATCCTTAGGTGGAAAAGGAATATTAGGTATAAAAAATTCTTTTATTCATAAATTTAAGAATCTAAGAGTATGTGATATTCCCGATGGATATAGGAAATATTTTAATATAGCAGACTTTAACAGTACAGAATTAATAAATACAGAAGAAATATATATAGCAATGGAAAAAAGATTTAAAAATGAAGTTTATTTAATAGTTGATGCAAAAGAGGGAGAAGATTTTTTACCTGAAGAAATTCATGGTTTTGCTTCAGACTTTGATATAAAAGGAAAAGAAAACCATAATATTCCACCAAATAAAATATCAATACTTACAACATCTAAAGGAAACAGTGCATTAAACGTTATTCAATATATATATAATAGATTACTTACAAAAAATCCAGGAAAAGAAAACTTGATAAAGAATATGAACTCAGATTTATCAGAAATGCTAGATTATATTAATCAAAGAGATAAAAGGACAATTTCCATGAAAAATGTTGTATCAAAAGCAATTAGAGATGGAATATCTTTAGAAGATTTAGAACATAGTAATGTAAGAGATGAAAAAGAGGGAGAAATATCAAAAGATGAATGAAAAATATGCTAAAGCATATACAGAAGTGTTAGAAATAATAAACCATTTTTCTTTAGAAGAATATTCAAAAATACCTGAACAAAAAATAAAATTTTTCAAAGAAAACCAAGATAAAAATTATATATATAAAATAAATCCAGAAATTGATTTAGAAAAACAATATATATCCAAAGAAGCTGAAGCAGTATTAGTAAAATTATTCAAAGATTATTTTGCTACAGAAAAACAAAAAAATATATTAGAAAATTTGCTAAAACAAAATCAAAAAAAATTAGAAGAATTTAAACGTGATAAATATAACCCAAATGACATATTTAAAAATAACCAAAGCAAAAATGATAAAATAAATAATACATTAATGCCAACTATAATAGAAAAAGAGAAATGGTATACAAAAATATTAAAATTTTTTAAGTCAATTTTAAAAAAATAAAAAATCGACATATATAGTCGATTTTTTATTTGGTGCGCCTGGAGGGATTCGAACCCCCGATCTCAAAGTTCGTAG
>CALXPX010000092.1 GCA_944390305.1 uncultured Clostridia bacterium | reverse complement strand
GGTTAAGACATCGCCCTTTCACGGCGGAGACATGGGTTCGATTCCCGTCGGGGTCACCAAATGCCACTTTAGCTCAGCTGGTAGAGCAACTGACTTGTGGGATAGGTAATTTTTTACTTTGAACTATCTTGCACCTTTGTAAGGAAACTTACAAAGTGGACATCGCTAATTCGGGGAAGGCTAAATAGTAATATATGCTAATCCCGAGCTAGAAAGTAATTTCGAGTGTAGAGACTTTATACGATGTGCCTAAGGCTTATGCTATGGCAAAGAGAAAGTCCAGACCACAAACATTATTATGGCAATGAAAATTGTAGTGGTATGAATCAGTAGGTCGTCCGTTCAAATCGGACAAGTGGCTCCATTATAAAAGGTCAGTAATTTTAGGTAAGCTATTGTTATTGGCTTTTATTTTTATATTTTTAAAGGAGCTAATAAAAAAATGGCAGAAAAAAAATTTCAAAATATGGTTGCAATTGTTACAGGTGGAGCTAAAGGTATTGGATCTTCTATTGTAAAAAAACTTGCTAATAATGGATATGATGTTATTTTAAATTATAACTCTTCTTATGAACAAGCAAAACAAATATCTATGACAAATTCTAATATACATATTTTTAAAGCTGATGTTTCTAAATATGAAGAAGTATGTAATTTAGTAAATTTTACGATTAATAAATTTGGAAAAGTAGATTTATTAGTTAATAATGCAGGTATTGATTTGATAAAAACAATTAATGATACTACATTAGATGACTTTGATAATATTTTAAAAACAAATTTGTACTCTGCATTTTATACATCTAAAGAAGTTTCTAAATATATGATTCAAAAAAAATATGGTCATATTATTAATATGTCTTCTATTTGGGGATTAATTGGTGCTTCATGTGAGATGCCTTATTCAGTTAGCAAAGCCGGTTTGGATGCCATGACTAAATCTTTGGCAAAAGAACTAGGCCCTTCAAATATAAGAGTAAATAGTATTGCTCCTGGTATTATTGACACAGATATGAATAAAGATTTAACCAGCGATGAAAAAAAATCAATCATTTCAGAAATTCCTTTAGAGAAGATTGGAACTCCTGATGATATAGCTGAGTGTGTATTATTCTTAGTAAAATCTAATTATATTACAGGACAAATTATTCAAATAAATGGTGGTTGGAATGTATAATTTAAAAAGGAAATGATGTATAAAATCATTTCCTTTTATTTTTTAGTTTTTATTTTTCTTCTTTATTTAGTTCTTCTACCACGTCATTTACATCTATTCCGTGGATCATGCAAGCTTCTTCTAAAGTTTCTCCTTGTGAAGCAGGACATCCTATGCAATGCATTCCTGCTTGTAATAGAATTTCTACTTTATCTGGGTCTTTTTCTAGTATTTCACCTATTTTTGTGTCTTTATTAAATTTCATAATTTCCTCCTTAAAATATTGTTAGACTTATCTAACTAATATTTTAACATATTTTTTTAAAAAAGTATAGACAAAATAAAAAATATATTATATACTGGTAATTGTTGGAAGGAGTGTTTCTTATTTTTACTTTATTAGATTTATTTTTTATTTCTTTTATTATTAATATATTCATTGTTTTTTACGCAGTTTATACATTTTTTCAATTTAAATTTTCTAAATCTGCACAAGGTTCTAAATTAAAATTAAAACTAAGGAGGGATGATTCATATTAGATTAATTTTTATTTTATTTTTTTCTTTTTTGGTTGTTCTCTTTATGTCAATTTTATTTAAACCAATACTTTTTTCTTCTATAAATGTTTATAGTCATTTTAAAATTTTCAATTTTTTGTTGGATAATTCTAATCTTTGGAGTAATTTTAAAATAATATATTTATTATCTTTATGGTTTTCATCTCTTATTTTAGCCAATTTTCTCTATTCAAATTTAATAAAAAAATTATTAGTTTCTTTAAAAAAAAATTCAAATACTAAATTTAATTTATCAGATAGTTTATATTTATTAGTGGGTAAAAATTCAAATAATATTCCTATTTATTTATCTGAAAGAGGACTTTACCAAAATATACTTGTTACAGGTGGAATTGGTACTGGAAAGACATCTTCTGCTATGTATCCATTTACTAAACAATTAATAAATTATATGAATAATAACGAATCAAAAAAACTCGGATTTTTAATTTTAGATGTTAAAGGAAATTATTATTCTAAAGTACTAGACTTTGCTAGGCTGTCAAATAGAACAGATGATGTAATTGTGATAGAAATAAATGGGAAATATCATTATAATCCTCTTGATAAACCTAATTTAAAAGCATCTATATTGGCCAATAGATTAAAAACTATTTTACTTTTATTTTCTCCTAATAATTCTGAGTCATTTTGGATTGATAAATCCGAGCAGATTTTAGAAAATTTAATTACTTTTTGTAGAATCTATAATGATCATTATGTTACATTTGAAGAGATTCATAAATTAATTACTGATAAATCTTATTATTTATCTAAATTATGCAATGTTAGAAAAATATTTTTATCTGGGAAATTAAATGATTTAGAAATTTATAATTTATTATCTAGTATTACTTTTTTAGAAAAAGATTTCTTTTCTTTAGATGATAGAACTTTTAATTTATTGAAGTCTGAAATTACTAGAATTACTAATTGCTTTGTATCTGATTATGATATACTACATACTTTTTGTCCATCTAAAGAAAAATCTAATTTTGATGGGTTTGAAGAAGTTATTAAAAAGGGAAAAATAGTAGTTTTAAACCTTAATATTGGAAGGTATAAGAATATTTCAAAAATTATTGCTGCATATTTAAAATTAGATTTTCAAACAGATGTTATATCTCAACTATCTTCTTGTGTTATTAGACCTATGGTTTTTATTTCAGATGAATATCAAGAATATGTTACTCTTTCTGATGCTGAATTCTTCGCCCAAAGTAGAGAAGCCAAATGTATCAATATAGTTTGTACCCAAAGTTATTCTTCTTTACTAAATACCTTAAATAATTCTGCTAATGTAAAAGTTATTGTTCAAAATCTTGTAAATAAGTTATGGTTTCGAACTGATGATATTTTTACAATAGAAGATGTGCAAAAACAGATAGGAAAAGAAGATAAAGAAAGAATTTCTAGAACAATTTCTGAAAATGCTAAAGAGAGTAATTATAACTATCTATTTAAAGATTTTTCTTCTATAGGATCTAATTTATCCGAGAGTATTAATACATATACGCAATTCGACTATTCTTATGATTATAATTTTTTCACTCAAGATTTAGAGTCTTTTACTTGTATATCATTTTTGTCTGATGGAGTAAAAATTATTAAACCTCAAAAATTAAAAATGTTACCTTATTTTGTAAAGGAGGAATTTGATGAAAATATCAAAAAATAAATTTTTTATAATTTTTTGTTCTATTTTAATTACTATCTTTTTATTTTATCCTACTATTTCATATGGGGCTGATCCTAAAATTGTGAAAAAATTAAGTGATGCTTTTGAAGACATTGAAGATTGGATCTTAAAGCTTTCCACCCCTGCAGCAGCAGTAGCTGTTGGCGTAGGAGTATTTATGAAAAAATTTAGTTTTGGTGATGAAGAAAAAATACGTATTGCAAAAAAAGTAATAAGAGGTTCTTTATTTTCCTATGGATTTATCTTAGCAATTGATCTTATCCTTTCTGCTATTAATTCTTTAATTAAATAAAGGAGGTATTTTGGAGCAAACTGAAATTGTTAATATTATTATAGAAACAATTAACTCTATTTTTAGCAATCTTTTTTCATCTATAGATAATAATATATATACTTATTTAGATGATTTTACTTTTTTAAATACAAGTATAATTAATAACTCTTTCTTTGAGAAATTACTTGGTGCAAATGGTAAAAGTGGTATTTTATATTTATCTGATGCTTTACTTTTAGGCGTAATTATTTATTATTCCATTAGATATATGTATTCATCTTTTTCTGGAAGTTTTTCAGAAAAACCTAGTCAATTTCTTTTAAAAATGATTGTACTTGCAATTTTGATAAATGGATCATATTTTTTATGTGAGCAAATTCTTAATATTAATTATCTTTTATCTGAATCTATAAAAGAAATTGGAAGAGAAATTATTAATGTAGAAATTTCTTTTTCAGAATTAGTAAACCAGTTAAACTCTATTATTTCTATAGGTCATAATTCTTTTGATTTGTTTTCTTTTGATGGAATTATAAAAAGTTTTATTTCTGTAGGCTTATTAAATCTTTTATTTTCTTATTCGTTAAGATATATTATGGTTCAAGTTTTTATAATATTATCCCCTCTTATACTTTTATCTTTAATGAATTCTTCTACATACTGGATTTTTAAATCTTGGTTTAAAATTTTTTTATCTCTTTTATTTCTTCAATCCTTTGTTTCTATTATTTTAATTATTATGCTTTCTTTTGACTCTTCTAATAAGTTTCTTTTACTTGGTTCTATTTATGCTTTAATTAGATCAAATTCATATATTAAAGAATTTATAGGCGGAATAAATATTGATGTATCTTCCAATATTTCTTCTATTATATCTTCTTTAAAGTAATTTTTGATAAAAAGGAGATTTTATGAAATTTATATTTCCACAAAATTTTAATTTTAAGAATAAAATATTTGGTATTATTGATTATCCT
>CALXPX010000091.1 GCA_944390305.1 uncultured Clostridia bacterium | reverse complement strand
TGTCTATATAGTATTATATAAAATTTTTTAAAATAAAAAAATATATAATGGACTATATGTTCATTATACGAGGAGGATTTATGGAGGATAGATTTTTAAAGGATAAGGTTTTAGTTGAAATTACAGAAGAAGAGGAGAAAAAAGATATTTTAAGAAATATTTTTCATACAAAAGCAGAGCTTACTAATGCGAATAAAAACTTTGAATTTGCAAACACAAATGAACTTATAGACTATTATGTATATAAAATAAAATCGATGCAAGCTCAATTAGATAGTCTTATAAAGCTTGCCAAAGAAAAAGGAATTGAAGTAGAAAAATTAGCATAATTATACTTTGTCCATCATACACTTTGTTAGTAGGTGATGTGAATGGATATTACAGTAATTATTTCTTTTGTAACATGTATAATTTTTCTTTTAATATTTGGAAAAGTTTTATTATTTCCAATGAAAAAAATAATAGGGATAGTTTTGCATTCTCTTTTAGGTGGATTACTAATTTGGATTATTAATATTGTAGGTACATCTTTTGGCTTTCATATAGGTCTTAACATTATATCTGCTGTTATTGTGGGATTATTAGGAATACCAGGAGCAATATTACTTATATTACTTAAAATTTTTTGTGGTATTGGATAAACATTGACAAAGTAAAAATTGCTAATATATAATCTTGCAAAAAGGAGGAAGTAAACGTGGTATCTATAAAAAATTTATTCGAAAATGATGATGTAAGAACTATTGAAAAAAAGGATAATATTTCAGTAATTGAATTTCAAAGAGATGTAAGTGTTAACAAAATGACAGCTATGTATGAATATTATTCATCTAAGATGAATGTAAAGAGAAGACAGGTTTTAATTGAACTTAATAATAGTGAATTTGTTACTAGTGCTGGAGCTATGCAATGGTTAGTTGGAAACATTGAAAGCAAAACAGATGTAAAAGGTGTAGGAGATTTTTTGGGAAAAGCAATAAAAGGGAGCGTTACTAAAGAATCAGCTGCTAAACCTAAATACTATGGAACAGGACTTTTAGCATTAGAACCTACTTATAGTTACATATTAATTGAAGATATTGGTAGTTGGAATGATGGAATGGTATTAGAAGATGGAATGTTTCTAGCTTGTGATGGAAATATAAATACAAGTGTAGCTATGAGATCAAATATTTCATCTGCAGTGTTAGGTGGAGAAGGATTATTTAATTTAAAATTAAAGGGAAAAGGACTAGCTGTACTAGAAAGTCCTGTACCTAGAGAAGAATTAATAGAAATTGATTTAGATAATGACCAAGTAAAAATTGATGGAAATATGGCTGTGGCTTGGTCTGGGTCATTAAGCTTTACTGTTGAAAAATCTACAAGAAGTTTAATTGGTTCTGCTGTTGCAGGAGAAGGCTTTGTAAATGTGTATAGAGGAACTGGAAAGGTACTTATGGCACCAGTAAGACCAGAGACAGTAAGTAATATATTAAATTATACAACAAGAGTTAAACAATAAATATAAATAAAAAAGATGGTATAATTTTGTAATTAGCCATCTTTTTTATTTATTCAATTAAATATTTTAAATATTTAAATTTTTCTTATTTAATTTGATTTATTCTACTGTAACTGATTTAGCTAAATTTCTAGGTTTATCTACGTCTAAATTTTTATTCTTAGCAATATAGTATGCAAATAATTGAAGAGGTATAACTGAAAGTATAGGAGAAAGCATAGGTGTGCATTTAGGTATTTGAATAATGCAGCTTGCTTTTATATCTGGAATTACCTGATTAGTTATTACCATTACGTTTGCTCCTCTTGTTATTACTTCTTCTAAATTACTCATAGTTTTTTCAACTAAATTAGGGTTTGTTGCAACTCCTATAACAGTTACACCATTTTCTATTAAAGCAATTGGACCATGTTTTAATTCTCCTGCAGCATATGCCTCTGAATGGATGTAAGAAATTTCTTTTAATTTTAAAGAACCTTCCATAGAAACTGCATAGTCTGTATTTCTACCAATGAAATATAGATCTTGTTTAGTATAAACTTCTTTTGCAAAGTCTTGTATATTTTTAGTATCATCAAGTATTAATTTTAATTTAGCAGGAAGTTCTAATATTTCCATTTTAAAATCTTCTAATTCTTTAGATTCATAGCCTAAAACTTCTGCAAAATATACTGCTAAAATATTTAAAAGTACTACTTGACAAGTATATGCTTTAGTAGATGCTACAGCAATTTCAGGACCTGCATGTGTATAAATTGTGTAATCTGCAATTCTTGTAATTGAACTACCTATAACATTTACTACAGCTAAAGTTTTACATCCTGCGTTTTTTGCAAGTTTTAAAGCTGCAATTGTGTCAGCTGTTTCACCAGATTGACTAATAAATATACATAAAGTATTTTTATCTATTAGAGGATTTCTGTATCTAAATTCTGATGCCATGTCTACTTCAACAGGTATCTTACAAAAATGTTCAAAAGTATATTTTGTAGCTAATCCTGCATGCATAGCCGTACCACATGCAACAACATATATTTTATTTATATTTTTTAAGTCTATATCAAGATCATCAAAATAACATTTTTCATTAGGTTTTAATCTAGAACCTATTGTTTCCATGATAACTTGAGGTTGTTCATATATTTCTTTAAGCATATAATCTTCAAAAATACCTTTTTCACTACTTGTAGCATCCCATTTAATATCTTTTATGTCTTTTGCTATAGGATTTAAAGAGCTATCAAAGAAAGAAATTTTACCTTTTTTTATAACAGATATTTCATTATCTTCTAAAAAATAAAATTTATTTGTATAGTTAAGAACTGCAGGTATATCTGATGCAATATAATTTTCATTTTCTCCAATACCAATTACAAGAGGACTATCTTTTCTAGCTACTATAATTGAATCTTTTAAATAAGGTGATATAACTTCAATTGCATAACTGCCTTTTAAGTCAGTAACGGCTAAAGAAACTGCTTTTAAAACATCTTTTTTGCTTTCGTAATAATATGAAATTAGATTTGGGATTACTTCTGTATCTGTTTGAGATAAAAATGTATACCCATTTTTTTCTAGCATACTACGAAGTTCTGTATAATTTTCAATAATTCCATTGTGAACTACAGCAAATTTTCCTGAATTATCTAAATGAGGATGTGAATTTTCTTTTGATGGGATACCATGAGTTGCCCATCTTGTATGAGCTATACCAATGTTTCCAATTAAATTTGAAAGTTCTGGATTTTCTTCTAAATTTTTAACTCTTCCTTTGTCTTTTACAACATCTAAAACATTGTTATTCAAAACACAAATTCCAGCAGAATCATAACCTCTGTATTCTAATGAAAGCAATCCTTTAATAAGCACTGGCACAGCTTTCTTTGTACCAATGTATCCTACTATTCCACACATATATGGACCTCCTTAAAAAAGTAATTTTGTCCACAAAGGCTAATGACATTATTTTGTTATATTATTGCTAATATTTTTTGATAATGTCTTTGACAATAGCGTGCCATAGAGTATCCGCCGAGA
Source organism: uncultured Clostridia bacterium (assembly GCA_944390305.1). Classification (GTDB taxonomy): domain Bacteria; phylum Bacillota; class Clostridia; order TANB77; family CAG-508; genus CAG-793. The sequence continues at coordinate 1,246 of CALXPX010000091.1, read as the reverse complement.
TTTTCGATAAACTCTATCCTCGTCAACAGCTGCATTGCTGTCCAGGCGCTAATATATATTTATTATTTATATATTTTATTTTTATTATCTATGTGAACTAATATATAATATATACTATATTAAAAAAAGTTGCAAGAAAAATAAAAAAAATAGCAATTGACAGTATAAAATCGAATAGTATAAAATAGTCAAAAAAGTAGGTAAAGAAGATAAAATGTGTAGGAGATATAAATATATATTTTAATTAAAAGGAGAAATATTATGTACTATCAAATATATGATACAATAATTGGAAAATTAGTTATAGAAGAAGACGAATGTAAAATTTCAAGGATAGAATTACTTAAAAATGAAGAAAAGTTTGATAACAAAATAAATAAAGAGACAGACATTATAAAAAAAGTATATAAAGAACTAGACGAATATTTTAAAGGTAATAGAAAAACATTTGACATCCATTTAAAAATAGAAGGAACAGAATTTCAAAAAAAGGTATGGATGGCACTTTTAGAAATACCATATGGTGAAACAAGAAGTTATTTAGACATTGCTAAAAAAATAGGGAATCCAAAAGCTTCTAGGGCTGTTGGCATGGCAAATCATAATAATAAAATAATAATTCTAATTCCATGTCATAGAGTAATAGGTAGTAATAAAAAGTTAGTTGGATATGCCGGAGGATTAGACATAAAAGAAAAATTATTGAAATTAGAAAAAAATATTAATTAAGGACTAAATATAAAGGTATTTATAATTAAATTTAAGTAATGACTTTATTTATATGATTTATATATTGAAAAATAAGAAATAACAAGTTCATGTGAAATATATTATATGAAAGATAGGATAATAAAGAATGAATTACAAGATTAATATAGAGTACATGTAATATCTGATGCAAGACATGTGAAAAAATGAAGGATATGGGAAAATGAAATATTTAGATAATGTATACAAAAGACTAAAAACTATGTAAACTAGTACTAGTAGCAAGAGACTGCAAAAAAGAAAAATTGTAAATTTAAAGTTTCTGGTAATATTAATGATTATAGAAGAACATATAAAAGCAAACAAAAAACATAAAAATTTAACTATATAAGAAAATAGTATAAAATTATGAGAATACACAATAGAAAAATTACTGTACATGCATAATCCAAAAAAACATAAAACGAAAAAATTCAACTAAAAAGATATTGACAATAAAAAAGAATAACTATAAAATTAATAAGAAGTAATAAAAATA
>CALXPX010000090.1 GCA_944390305.1 uncultured Clostridia bacterium | reverse complement strand
ATGGTGCCTAAAATAATACAAACTAAAAAAGTTAATAAATTGTAACATCTTTTTCACATTTTTTTCACAAATCAGTTGTATTATATATATAGTTTAAGTTAATATTAATATATATATTAAATAAATATTTCGGGAAGGAAAGGATAAAAATGGATAACCAATATAATAATAATGGATTTATTAACACAAATGCAACACAATATAATACAAATCAAAATAATTTTAAAAAGACAAAGCCACCTAAAGAAAAAAAGCCTAAAACAGGTCCAGGTTTTGGAAAAACTGTAGCTCTTCCATTTGTTAGTGGAATTGTAGGAGCTACTTTAGTATTAGGAATTTGTTTTAGTGTTCCTACTATAAAAAATAATATTATTGGTCAAACTAATACTTATACAAAAGATAATAATTCTAATATTAATTATAATAATGTTAATTTAGATTTAGTATCTTTATCTAATATTTCAGATACTGGTGTAGCTGTTGCTCAAAAAGTTTTACCTTCAATAGTAGGTATTAGTGTTGAATATTCAGTAAACTCTTTATTTTCAAGAAACCCATCTACTGCTACTGCAGAAGGTTCCGGTGTAATTATTAGTTCAGATGGATATATTTTAACAAATAATCATGTTATAGATACATCTACTAGCTCTTCATCTTCTAGTTCATATTATGAAGTAAATAAAGCTAGTAAAATAAATGTATATTTATATAATGATGAAACTCCATATGAAGCAGAAATTGTTGGAACTGATGAACAAACAGATTTAGCTGTTATAAAAATAGATAAAACTGATTTAACTGCAGCTGAACTAGGAGATTCAGATACAGTTCAAGTTGGTGAATGGTGTATGTCTGTTGGAAATCCTCTTGGAATGAAAAGTACTGTTTGTCAAGGATCTATTAGTGCTTTAAATAGACAAATAACAGATTCAGAAGGAAAAACATATACTGTTCTTCAAACAGATGCAGCAATTAACGAAGGAAATAGTGGTGGAGCATTAGTAAATAGCAAAGGTCAAGTAATTGGAATTAATACTTTAAAAGCTTCTGGTGAAGGTGTTGAAGGTTTAGGTTTCGCAATACCAATCAATTCAACTAAAGATATTTATAGTGATTTAATTCAATATAATAAAGTAAAAAGACCTTATATAGGTATAACAGGTAGTGATATAACCGAAGATACTATAAAATCTAACCCAACATTTGATTTGAAAGTAGGAGCATATGTAAGAAGCGTTGATGACTATTCTCCTGCTGAAAAAGCTGGTATAAAAGTTGGTGATATTATAATAGAAGCTGATGGACAAAAAATTGAAAATATGGATGATTTAAATGAAATAAAAAATACTCATCAAATTGGTGATAAAATGACCCTTAAAATTTATAGAGACGGTAGAGAGTCTACAGTAGAATTAACGCTTGCAGAACAACCTTAGTAAATAGATAAAAAGTTTAACAAAAAAATATTTGTTAAACTTTTCTATTTTTTCAAATGTGTCACAACTAGTTCACAAAATGGACAAATTAACTAATTATAATATAACCATAATCAGTAATTAAGTTACTCCGATTACTGATATAAATAAAAAACATCCCCTTTTATTTTCTAAAAGAGCATATTTATGAAATATGCTCTTTTTTATTAACTTTTATTATATTATTATTTGTTTCATTTTTACTATAATCTTTTCTCTTTTTCATACTTTTTTCGATTGTATTTAAAATGCTAAATTTATCTAAATTGTACTTCTTTTCTATTTCATTAGTACTTCCTTGCTTTATAAATTCATCTGGATAAGCAAAATTTAAAACCTTTACGTTTCTTATATTATTTTCAATGATTAATTCATTTATACTACTTGCTAGTCCATTTATAATAGTTCCATCCTCGATTGTCACTACAAATTTAGTTTTTCTTATAGATTTAATAATAGTCCTTTTATCTAAAGGTTTTAAAAATCTAACATTAATAACTTCTGCATAAATTCCTTTTTTCCTTAATTCTTTTGCAACAAACATCGCTCTTTCAACCATTTTTCCAATAGCGAAAATACTAACATCTTGTCCTACTTTTAATAATTCTGATCTTCCTAATGTGATTTTATTATGTATATAAAACTTAAATGTATTCTCCTCTCCTCCTCTTGGATATCTAATTATTATTGGACCATTATAATAAATAGCAAACTCAATCATATCTTGAAATTCTTTTAAGTCTTTTGGAGCCATTATTAAAACATTTGGGATTAATCTAAAAAAAGCCATATCAAAAATTCCTTGGTGAGTTTCTCCATCAGCTCCAACTATACCTGCTCTATCTACGCACATTATTACATGCAATTTTTGTATTGCTATATCATGTATTACTTGGTCATATGCTCTTTGATAAAATGATGAATAAATAGGAACAATTGGTATCATGCCCACTTTTGCAAGTCCTGCTGCATTTCCTAATGCATGCTGCTCTGCTATTCCAACATCAAAAAATCTATCTGGAAATTCTTTAGCAAAGTCTGTAAGTCCTGTCCCATCTTTCATCGAAGCAGTAATGCAAACTATTCTTTTATCTTTTTTTGCCAATTTGCAAACTGTTTTCCCTAATATATCAGAATAGCTGCATTTCTTTTCATTAATTTCTTGTCCATTTTCTATATTAAATGGACCTATTGCATGAAATTTATCTGGGTTATTTTCCGCATATTTATAGCCTTTTCCTTTTTTAGTAATTACATGTATTAATGTAGGTCTATCAATTTGCTTACTTAGTTTAAGTATATTTTCTAATTCTGAAATATTATGACCATCAACAGGTCCTAAATATGTAAAACCAATTTCCTCAAAAAACATTTTAGGAATGATTAATTGTTTTATACTTCTTTTTACTTTTTGTATTAGTTTAACTATAGGCTTTCCAATCCCAGGAACCTTTAGAATAATATTTTTAGCAGATATATTAGATTTAGTATAAAGCTTTTTTGTTCTTAATTTACTAAGTAGCATATTCATTCCACCAACACTTTTAGATATACTCATTTGATTATCATTTAAAATAATTGTCATTTTAGTATTGGTATATCCTACATCATTTAAAGCTTCTAGTGCCATTCCTCCAGTAAGTGCTCCATCTCCAATAACTGAAACTACAGAATAGTCTTCATTATTTAAATTTCTTGCTCTAGCCATTCCAGATGCAACAGATATAGATGTGCTACTATGTCCAGTATCAAAGCAATCTGAAGGAGATTCACTTGTTTTAGGAAAGCCTGCAATTCCATTTAATTTTCTTAATGTTTTTAATTCTTCTTTTCTTCCATTTAATATTTTATGAGTATATGTTTGATGTCCTACATCCCATATTATTTTATCTTTATTAACATTAAAAACAGTTTCTAAAGCAATTGTAAGTTCAACAACCCCTAGATTAGAAGCTAAATGCCCTCCATTTTTAGACACTATTTCTATTATATATCTCCTTATATCTTCTGCTAGTTCTTCCTTTTCTTTTATATTTAGCTTTTGTAAGTCATCTACTTTATTTATTTTTTCTAACACTAAACTAACCGCCTTATTTCTATTAAGTATTTAATATTTACATTTTATCACAAATTAATTATATTTTCCACATTTCCTATATAATCTTATAGAAGATAACAATTTTAATATAAATAAAATAGCCTAATGAATTTTTTTATTCACTAGGCATTATATCTTAATATTTTATTTATATACATATGTTTGAGGGTTTACTTGCTTTCCATTTAGTCTTATTTCAAAGTGTAAGTGGTTTCCTGTTGAATTACCTGTTGAACCTACAGCTGCAATTTTGTCGCCTGCTTTTACAGTAGCCCCTTTTGACGTATAAATTCTACTGCAGTGACCATAATATGTTGTAACACCATTACCATGGTCTATAATAACTAAGTTACCATATCCACCACTATTCCATCCAGCATAAGTTACAGTACCATCTGCTGTAGCTAATATTGGTGTTCCTCCAGCAGCACCTATATCTATACCCTTATGGGTATGATCTCTTATACTCTCATTTGCTCCAAATCTTGATGTAATTCTTCCTGTAACAGGTACACACGCTAAATATATACCATTTACTGTTCTACTGTCTTTTTCTTCTTTTTCTTCTAATTTAGTTTGCAGATTTTCTTGCATTTTTTCCTTAGCAATTTTTATGTTTTCTTCATTTACTTCATCTACATTTTCTAAATATATTGTATTTATTACTAAATTAGGTTCAATTGCACTATATTGTTCTTTTAATGATGTAACTAAGCTTTCCGCTTCTTCCATAGAATTTACATATACTTTATCTTCTTCGTTATTTAAATCAGCAACTTCATAAACTCTATATACATTTTTTGCACTATCTTCTAATTTAGCAAGAACTATTTCTTCATTAATTTGATTTCTACTAACTAAACTAATTGAATAATCTACATTTTCTAATTCAACAAATGCTACATTTGTTTCTTCAGATTTTAATACATTTTCATTTATTTCTTCTTTAAATTTTTCTTCGTCCCCTACGTATCCTAATTCTTCACCATTTAAACTAACTGCATATGCAGGTTTAAATTTTATAAATATTATTGCAATTATTATTGTTAAAGCAATAGCTATTATTCTTAAAAGTTTCATCGTTTGTTTCGTATAATATGCTATTCTTTTACTTAAAATAAATGTTCACACTCCTTTTATTTTTGTGACGACAATATTAATTATACCATATATTCTTAACAAATTCAAATCAAATTATACTAAAAAGCCAAAATTTT
>CALXPX010000089.1 GCA_944390305.1 uncultured Clostridia bacterium | reverse complement strand
AAAACTGATAATATTAGGATTAAAAATAATATAACTATCTATATATTCTTTTATATTTGTTACCATTAAATGGACATCTATTGGAACTGTAGTAATTTGATTTAAATATTCAGAATATTTTCTCATTTTTTCAGATGTATCATTTGAAACAAACCTCCCGTCCATAACATCTATATGAAAATAATCTGTATGGGCAACTTCTAAATCATATATAGTTTGAACTATCTTATTTTCATTTGCATTTAAAAGTGATGTTGATATTTCCATTAATTATATCTCCTTTTATATTTATCTTTTAATTCTTCATATATTTTTTTATAATTATTATATCTAGATAATGATATCTTACCTTCACTAAGAGCCATTTTTACATTACATTCTTTTATATCTTCATAAATATGACTACATCCTACATACTTACATTCTGATATAAACGGAATAAATTCTATAAACTCTTTATCTAAATTATTATATTCTATTTCTGTAATATCAAAAGTTGAAAATCCAGGAGTATCCGCTATATATGTATTTTTTTCTAACTCATATAGAGTTACTGCTGTTGTTGTATTTTTCCCTCTTTTATTTTTATTACTAATTTCTCCTTCTTCTGTTACACTATTTTTTAATAAACTATTTATTATAGTAGATTTTCCAACTCCAGAATTTCCTGAAAAAACAGTTATTTTATCTTTTAAAATACTTTTAAGCTCTTCCATTCCTATTTTATTTTTCGCTTGCATTTTCAAAACAGTGTAACCTACTTTTTCATATAATTCCTTTATTTCATCTCCATTTGCTAAATCACATTTATTAAGTACTATTATACTTTTAACCCCTAAATTTTCAGCAAAAGCTAATTGCTTATCTAATAATAAAATATCTGGTTTAGGGTCCTTTACAGCCAATACAAATATTATTTGATCTATGTTAGCAATCTTTGGTCTTTTTATATAATTTTTTCTTTTTTCTATTTTTGAAATTGCACCATTTTCTATTTTAACTTTATCTCCTACAACTGGAATTTGTTCTTCCTGTTTCAGCTTTCCTCTAGCTGTACATATCAATACATTTCCTTTTTCATCTACTACTTTATAACTATTTGAAATATTTTGTATTATAGTTCCTATCATTACTACTCCTATTTACTATTTTATAAAAATTTTCGATTAAGGATTGCTCCTTAATCGAAATTTTTTAGTCACTTGTTGTATTGTTATCAAAAATTACTTGTCTATTATTTTCTGATTCATCAAAATTAATTCTTCTAGTTTTTGTATATGAAGAACCTACTTTTACTGTAATTTCATGTGTGCCTGTAGATTTATATGTGTATACATAAGCACTATTATTTACTTTTACATTTTCTTGAGTTCTTTCTAATCCGTCTATTAAAATAGTAACATTTACAGTATCGTTTTGTGTGTTTCCTGCCTCATTTGTCGAATTAGTATTTTGTAAATTATTCCCAACTATTGATTTTACATTTACAGAAATTCTTATAGTTTTTTCTTCTTTTTCTATTTTATTTACTACGATTTCTATTGCAGAATTTTTAGCTGTTTCTGTGTTTTCTTCTATACTTTGAGATATTACTTTACCATCTTCTTTATCTTCATGGCTTTCATATTTAACTGTTGGATTTAATCCTGCATTTTTTAAAGTAGCTGTAGCTGTTCCTTCATCCATACCTAATACTGTTGGAACTCTAACTTTTTCAGCACCACTACTTACATGCACTGTAACTGTATCTCCTGATTTAACAAGTGTTCCTACTGCAGTATCTTGTCTTATAATATATCCTTGCTCTATTTTATCACTATTTTCTGTTTCTTCTTTTAGTGTTATTCCCATTGCTTCTGCAGTTTCTCTTGCTTCTTCAATTTTCATGCCCTCAAATTTAGGTAGTTCAGCTGTTTCTGGTCCTTTACTTATTTTAAGTTTTATAGTTGAACCAGCTTCGATTTTTTCTTCTTTATATTCTGGATCTTGAGATATTACTTTTCCTTCTTCTACTTCGCTGCTTGCAACTTCTTCTGTTTCAAGTTTCAAATCCAATTCATCAGCTATACTTTGAGCTTCTTCTAAAGTTTTTCCAACAAAGTTTGGCATATCTACTTTTTTAGTAATACCACCATCTATAGCTATTTTAGTAATTAAAAATACTATTACAAATAATAAAATTAATCCTAGTACTATAATTGCAATTTTTGTTTTTGGATGTTCTGTAAAGAAATTTGTTTTTGTCTTTACTGTTTCTTTTTTATCTTCATTTATTTGATCATCGCTTATGGCTTGCATTACTCTAGTATATCCACCGTCTTTATTTTCGATTATAACAAAATCACCATCTGGATCTTTTAACGCTTTACCTAAGTCATGTAACATTTCTGTTGCAGTTTGATATCTTGCTGTTGGTTCTTTTTGCATAGCCTTAACTACTATTTGATTAACAGCTGATGGTATTTCTTCGTTTAATTCTACCGGTTCTTTAGGATCTTCTTGCATATGCTTTAATGCAACAGATACTGGTGTATCTGCATCAAATGGAACTTTTCCTGTTAGCATTTCATACATAACAACACCTAAAGAGTATAAGTCAGATTTTGCATCCGTAAAACCACCTTTTGCTTGCTCTGGTGAAAAATAATGTACAGAACCTATTGTTGTTCCAAATGCTGTAATTGTTGAATTTGAAACAGCTTTTGCTATTCCAAAATCTGTAACTTTCGCAATTCCATCCTCAGTTATAATAATATTGTGTGGTTTAATATCTCTGTGAACTATTCCTCTTTTATGAGCCATCTCAAGTGCTGATGCTATTTGCATAGCAATATTTACAGCCCATTTCCAGCTTAATTTTCCTTCACTATTTATTATTTCTTTTAATGTTTTTCCTTGTATTAGTTCCATTACTATGTAATAAAGATTATTTTCATCTTCATGACCTACATCATATATTGAAACAATATTTGGATGTGAAAGACTAGCTGCTGCTTGAGCTTCTGTATTAAACCTTTTTACAAATTCTGCATCAGTAGTAAATTCATCTTTTAAAACCTTTACTGCTACTAATCTATTTAAAACATGGTCTTTAGCTTTATATACAGTAGCCATACCACCAAGGCCCACTTCTTCTAAAATCTCATACCTATTTCCTATTATTTTACCTATTAAATTCATAATCACATATACTCCTTACTTTATGATTATAGCTGTAATATTATCTAAACCACCTAATTCATTTGCCCTTTTTATTAATTCTTTAGATGGATCTATTGTATTTTCTTTTAAAATTTTAAAAATTTCATCTTCTGAAACCATATTTGTTAATCCATCACTGCACATTAATATAATATCACCTTTTATAAAACCTTTTATTGTTACATCTGGTTCTATATATTCTGTACATCCTAAAGCTTTTACTAACATATTCTTCTTAGGATGATTTATACTTTCTTCTTTTGTTATTTTTCCTTCATCTAAAAGCTGTTGAACATAACTATGGTCTTTTGTAAGCTTTCTCATAAATTCTTTTCTTATTCTATAAATTCTACTATCTCCTATATGAGATATAAATGCTTTGTTTTCATAAATCAAGCATATATCTAAAGTTGTACCCATATTTTTTAGTTCTTCATTTTCTCTTGATTTTTCATAAACAATCATATTAGCATATTTAGAACTACTTTTTACTAAGCTTAATAAGCTTTCTTTATCACCTTTAGATTTTTCAAAATTGCTTAAAATATAATTATATGCAGTTTCTGTAGCTAGTTTACTTGCAATTTCTCCACCATTATATCCACCCATACCATCTGCCACTATATATAATTTTACTGGATCGTTTGGATTAGAAGCATAATAAAAATCCTCATTAATTTGCCTAGTTTTACCTATATCTGAAGTCACAAAAACTTCCATTAATTTTCCTCCTAATATTTACCTTTTTTCTAGATTCTTTCTTCTAAGTTGTCCACAAGCTGCATCTATATCTGAACCTAATTCTCTCCTAATTGTTGCTGTAATTCCTTTACTATTTAAATAATCTCTAAACTTAATTATGTTTTCATTTGAACTTTTTATGTATTTTCCATTTTCTATTTTATTTATTGGAATTAAATTGACATGACATAACATTCCATGTAACAATTTAACTAGTTCATCAGCATCTCTTTTATTATCATTATTATCTTTTGCTAATGCATATTCAAATGAAATTCTCTTATTTGTTTTTTCTATATAATATTTACAGGCTTTTATTAGCTCCTCTATATTATATGCTTTATTTACTGGCATCATACTACTTCTTGTCTCATTATTTGCACTATGAAGTGAAATTGATAAAGTACATTGTACATTTTCATCAGCGAACTGATATATTTTTGGAACTATTCCACTTGTTGATATACTTATATGTCTTGCACCTATATTTAATCCCTTTTGATTATTTAATATTTTAATTGCATTTATTACATTATCATAATTATCAAAAGGTTCTCCAATTCCCATAAAAACAACATTTGAGATTTTATCGTTTATGTCTCTTTCTATAGCTAAAATTTGTTCTACTATTTCTCCACTCGTTAAATTTCTTACAAATGGTATTCCTGTAGATGCACAAAATTTACAACCCATTTTACATCCTATTTGAGAAGAAACACATACTGTTTTTCCAAAGTGATATTGCATAAGTACTGATTCTATAGCGTTTTTATCACCGAGTCCAAATAAATATTTTTTGGTACTATCTACAGATTCTAATTTCTTTACAATTTCGAAATTACAAATATCATAATTTTGCTTTAATTTTTCTCTTAAGTCTAATGATAAATTAGTCATTTCATCAAAACTTTTTACTTTATCTACAAATAACCATTTAAATAT
>CALXPX010000088.1 GCA_944390305.1 uncultured Clostridia bacterium | reverse complement strand
TGATTTATTTCATGATTAACATCTTCATCAGTTACTTTATATTCTATTTTCTTTAAAGGTATTTCTTTATATTTTCCAAGTTTTACTTCTGGTTTTGTTGCAACTGTTGCTGTGAATATTAATTCTTTTCCTTTTTCCATTTGAACGATATCTATTTGTGGTCTACTTGCAACTTCTATTTTATTTTTCTTTACTTCTTCATCATAAACGGCAGGTGCTAATTCATTAAAAGCATCTTCATAAAAGATATTATCTCCATAATATCTTTCTACAATTTTAAAAGGAGCTTTTCCTTTTCTAAATCCTGGAATGTTAAAGTATTTTGCACTTTTTTTAAACACATCCATTATAGCTTCTTCAAACTTTTCTGCTTCTACTGTAAAAGTTAATTTTAATTCATTTTTATTTTCTGTTTTTTCTTGTTTTAAGCTCATTATTAATCCTTCCTTTTCTTACAAAATGCTATATTATTATATCACAAATTTTACATAAATCAAGGGTTTTGTGGTAATTTTATTTAATTTAACATAGTTTATATACTTTAAAATCTAAATAATCTGCACTTACTAATTTAAAGTATATTCCTTCGTATTCTCCTTCAAAAGCTTCTTCATGTGCTTTTCCATGCAAATGGCCATATATGCAAGTCTTAACTTTATTTTCTTTTAGAATTTCTATATAATTTGATGATACTATATCACCTGCTTTTTTTATAGGTGGATAATGCATCATACATATCATTTCTTTGTTTTCGCCTTTTTTTAATCCATCTTGAATAGACAATTTTAATCTTTCTTCTTCTCTATGATTCATTTTGTTTCCATTTTCTGTATCGTTTAGTGCCCATCCTCTAGTTCCAACAATTATTTTATCTTCATATTCATAACTATTGTTATATAAAAATTCTATATTATTAAAGTTATTTTCTTCTATAAATCCTCTCATTTTAGCAATAGTTGTCCACCAATAATCATGATTACCTTTTAATAATATTTTTTTTCCTGGTAATTCATTTAAATATTTAAAATCATTATACATATCTTTTAGATGCATTTCCCATGAAAAATCTCCTGGCATAAGCACTAGATCTTCATTTTTTACTTCTTTTATCCAGTTTTCTTTTATTTTTTCTTCATGATTTTCCCAGTTATCTCCAAATATATTCATTGGTTTTTCTCTATTTAGAGATAAATGCAAGTCTCCTATTGCATATATTGCCATTATTTCCTCCTATTTTAATTTAATTTTAAATTTGGCACTGCATTTAGTGTTAAATCATCTATTTTTCCTAATATATAATTATAATAACCTGCTGATGCTATCATTGCTGCATTATCTGTGCATAATTTTAAATCAGGCATATATACTTTTATTCCATTCTTTTCAATGTTTTCAAATTCTTTTCTAATATAACTATTAGCAGATACTCCTCCTGCTAACACTATTTTTTTCATATTTGTTTTTTCTACTGCCGCCTTTACTTTTTCCATTAGCATATCTGTAACTGCTGCTTCAAAACTTGCACATAAATTTTCTTTATTTATTTCAGGATCTTTATGATGTAGATTTATTATTGCTGTTTTTATGCCACTAAAACTAAAATCTAGGCCTTCTACATGTGTTTTAGGTAATTCTATATTACTTATGCCTTTTTCCGCTAATTTGTCGATTTTAGGGCCTCCTGGATAGCCAAGTCCTATTACTCTTGCTACTTTGTCAAAAGCTTCACCTATTGCATCATCCTTTGTTCTTCCTAATACTTCAAATTCATTATAATCTTTTACATGTATTATTTGTGTGTTTCCTCCAGACATCATAACACATAAAAAAGGTGGAGTTAAATCTTTATATGTAATATAATTAGTTGCAATATGTCCTTCTATATGATTTACACCTACTAAAGGCTTTTTTAAAGCAAAACTTAAAGCTTTACCATAAGATAAGCCTACAAGCAAAGCTCCAACTAGTCCTGGTCCATAGGTACATGCTACTGCATCTATATCTTCGAAGTTAATATTTGCATTTTTTATTGCCATTTTAGTTACTTTGGATATATTATTTATATGGTTTCTTGATGCTATTTCAGGTACAACCCCACCATACATCGTATGTATTGGTATTTGTGTATTTATTACATTTGATAATACTTCTCTTCCATTTTTTACAATTGATACAGAAGTTTCATCACAGCTTGATTCGATTCCTAATATATATATATCTTTCATTTTATACCCCTTCTTTTACTTTAAATAAGGATGAAATTAACTTTCATCCCTACTATATTACCAGACTTACAATAAACATTATTAAGTTTATAAGTCCATTGTTAATTAAATTTATTACTGGTCTTATTATTAAACTTGCAATTGGGGTTATCCATATGATTATAAATGCTATGTATAATATTCTTTCATGTGATTCTACCCAATTCCTTGCATTTGTTGGAAGAAAAGCTGTTAATATCTTTGAACCATCTAAAGGTGGAAGAGGAATTAGGTTAAATACCCCCAGTCCTACATTCATTGATATAACAGATATAATTATTGACGAAATAATATCACCTGTATCTGTTAACAAAAAATTTCCTCCAAAAGCTAATAATAGTCCATACACTATACTAAATACAATAGCCAGAATAAAATTCATTGCTGGTCCTGCAAAAGCTACTAATGCATTTCCTTTTCTAATTGAAATTGTTCTATTAAAATTATTAGGATTAACTTCAACTGGTCTTCCCCATCCAAATCCTGCAAAAAGTAACATTGCAATTCCTACTGGATCCATATGCTTAAGTGGATTTAGAGAAAGCCTTCCTTCCCTCCTTGCAGTATCATCTCCAAGTTTATCTGCCATAAACGCGTGTGCATATTCATGAAATGTTATTGCTATTAATACTCCTGGTACTGATAATATTAAAGCAAGTAAAGCTCCTGGTGTACGTAAATAATAGCTTAAATTTTCTGCTACTAGGATAATTACAAATATTATCATCCATGAATTCATTCCAAAACCGCCAAAAAACATTTAATCTCTCCTTTATAATTTTTTATAAGTTTCTTCTAAGATTTGATATCTTATATGTAATATATTTTTATAAAATTCTTTTCTCTCATTTGTCATACAATCTATGCAATCTATAAATTTATTTATTTCTTTTAAATTTATTTTAATAAATATTCTTTTAATTGCTTGATTGCAATCTTTATTTTTCATATTTTTTATAAATGCTATATAATTTATTTTTTTGCCATTCTCTTTTATACATGAATAGCAATCTATAGCTAGATTTTTTAATTCGACTTCACTTAGTTTTTCTATTTCATTTTCATCTATCATTGGATTTAAGCAAGATCCACAATCATATATTGGAGCAAATTCTGCTTTATTACTTATTGAATTAACCAATAGTCCCCAATTTCCGTTGTGCCTGTTTGTATTACCTATTAAGCTGTCTACTATAAACATATCCCAAAATTTTTCTTTGATATTGTCTTCAGTAATCATTCTTTTTGTTTCTTCTATTACTTCCATAATGTCCGAAAGTTCAGTTTCTATCTTTTTGTCTGGATTAGCGCTTAATGCCAAACTTTCAAATTCGTAAAGCATATGATTTTCATCTGTAAAATCTTCACAAGCGCAAACTATTTTTTCTTTTCCATTATATTTGTATGTTCCAAGTATTGTATTTTGAACTGTAAATCCTATAATTCTAAATATATTACTTCCTACATATTCTGAAAAAGCATTATTTATGTAAGATATATTTTTATTTTTTTCTCTTATCGGATCTGGAAATTTTACTAAATATTTTTTTCCATTGTATATTAAAGTTTTCTTTTTTTCAGACCCTTTATAATTATTCAGCTCTTCTATTGAATTTGAAAAGTCTATCATTTCTCGACTCCTTTTAAATTACATATTTCTGATTTTAATTTAGTGGCTTCATTGTTGGGAATAAAAGTACATCTCTTATTGATGCTGAATTTGTAAGTAACATTATTAATCTATCTAGACCTATTCCTAATCCTCCAGTTGGTGGAAGTCCTATTTCTAGTGCATTTACAAAATCTTCATCCATCATTCCCGCTTCTTCATCACCATTTGCTCTAGCTTCTGCTTGTTTTTTTAGTCTTTCATACTGGTCTATAGGATCATTTAATTCTGAATATGCATTTCCATATTCTCTTCCACCAATAAATAATTCAAATCTTTCTGTAAGAGATGGATCGTCTTTCTTTCTTTTTGTAAGAGGTGATACTTCTACTGGATAATCCATTATAAATGTTGGCTGAATTAGTGTCTCTTCTACAAATGTTTCAAAAAATTCATTTATAATATGTCCTCTTGTAGTTTTACCTTCTTCTAGTTCTACATTTTTTTCTTTTGCTAATTTCATAGCTTCTTCGTCTGTTTTTACATTATTAAAGTCTATTCCTGTAACTTCTTTTATAGAATCTATCATAGTTACTCTTCTCCATGGAGTAGATAAATCTAAGTCTGTTCCTTGATAGTTTATTTTTAAAGTGTTATTTACTTTCATACATAGTCTTGTAATTATTTCTTCTGTAATATTCATCATATCATTATAGTCTTCATATGCAGAATAAAGTTCTACATTTGTAAATTCTGGATTATGTTTTATATCCATTCCTTCATTTCTAAAGTTTTTACATATTTCATATACTTTTTCAAATCCACCAACTACTAATCTTTTTAAATTAAGCTCTGGTGCAATTCTTAAATACATATCAATATCTAATGTATTGTGATGTGTTTCAAAAGGTCTTGCAGCATCTCCTGTAATTAAATTATTAAGTATTGGTGTTTCTACTTCTAAATATCCTTTTTCATCTAATATATTTCTTAATTCTTTTATAATCATACTTCTTTTTATAAA
>CALXPX010000087.1 GCA_944390305.1 uncultured Clostridia bacterium | reverse complement strand
AAAGCATCATTTACATAAATATCTGCTAAAGAAGCAAATTCTTTACTTAATGATTCATCATTTTTTTCTTCTCTTGGATCAAATCTAACATTTTCAAGAAGTACAACTTCTCCTTCTTTCATATTACTTGTTAATTCTTTTGCACTTGGTCCAGTAACATCTTCTGCTAATTTAACATCAATTCCTAATTCTTTTGAAAGTTCTTTTGCAACAGGTGTTAAAGAAAATTCTTTTTTAACCTCTCCTTTAGGTCTTCCTAAATGTGAGCATAATATTAATTTTGCATTATGTTCTAATAAATATTTTATTGTAGGAAGTGCTGCTACAATTCTTGTTTTATCTGTAATATTTAAGTTTTCATCTAATGGAACATTAAAGTCACATCTTAATAATACTTTTTTTCCATTTACATCAATATCTTTTATAGTTACTTTGTTCATGGTTATTTCCTCTTTTCTATATTAAATATTTTAATTTAAGGAAAAGTAAAACTTTTCCTTAAATTAATTACATATTTCCATCTTTTGTAGCCATATAGCAAGCTAGGTCTACTAATTTATGAGCATATCCCCATTCATTATCATACCAAGCAACTAATTTTACAAATGTATCTGTTAACTGTATTCCTGCTTTTGCATCAAATATTGATGTATGAATATCATTTAAGAAATCTGATGAAACAACATCTTCGTCAACATATTCGATTATTCCTTTCATATCTCCTTCTGAAGCTTCTTTCATAGCTTTGCAGATTTCTTCATAACTTGTTGGTTTTGCTAAGTTACATGTTAAGTCTACAACAGATACATCTAATGTTGGTACTCTAAAAGACATACCTGTTAATTTTCCATTTAATGATGGAATAACTTTTCCAACTGCTTTTGCAGCTCCTGTTGATGATGGGATTATGTTTCCAGCTGCAGCTCTTCCACCTCTCCAATCTTTTTTAGAAGCTCCATCAACTGTTTTTTGTGTTGCTGTTGTTGAGTGAACTGTTGTCATTAATCCCTCTGTAATTCCAAATTTATCATTTATAACTTTTGCAAGTGGTGCTAAGCAGTTTGTTGTACATGATGCATTAGAAACTATGTTCATGCTTGGGTCATATGTTTCATGGTTTACTCCCATTACAAACATTGGAGCATCTTTTGATGGTGCACTTATAACTACCTTTTTAGCTCCTGCATCTAAATGTGCCTGTGCTTTTTCCATTGTAGTAAAAACTCCTGAACATTCTAATACATAATCAACATTTAGTTCTCCCCATGGAACATTGTGTGGGTCCATTTCATTGTATACTTTTATTTCTTCTCCATTTATTGTTAATATATTTCCTTCACCTTTTATATCACCATTAAATCTTCCATGCATAGTATCATATTTTACCATATATGCCATATAATCAGCTGTGATAAAAGGATCATTTATTGCTATTACTTCTACATCTCCTTTTTCTAAAGCTGCTTGAAATGCAAGCTTTCCTATTCTTCCAAATCCATTAATACCTATTCTAACTGACATAATAAAACCTCCTTATAAATAAAATGCCTTTTTAGGCAATACTATTTTATAACAAAAAAGAACACATTGCAAGTGTTCTTTTTAATTTGTATTATTATTTTCAATAATTTCTAAGGTTATTCATTTGTTATTTTATTTTTATAAAGTAACTTCAACATCTTCGCTATTTTCTTTTCTATAGCTATATGGTCTTAAATGAAAACCGCCGTCAAAATATATTTCTTGTGTCCAGAAATCGCGAACTTCTTTAAATACTTTTTCTTGCTTTGGAGTTAATTCAACTACTATATCTTGGAACAAGAAGTTTTTAAAACTAGTCCAAGGACTTACTTTTGCAGGAACTTTTGTATAACCAGAAGAATTTTTTTCTATTTCATTATTTTCCATCTTTTATCTCCTCCTTTGTTACTAATCATAGTATATACTTACTATACTACAAGTATACAAAATTATCAAGTAATTTTTTTATTTTTTTTATTACATTTATGTTACAATTTTATTTTTTTATATTTAATGGATTTTATGTGTTTTTATCTAAAAGCTCTTAATTATTTGATCTCCACATTTTTATATTTTTTAGAAACGACCTCCGCCGCCGCCTCCTCCGGCCTCCTCCTCCGGCCTCCACCAGATGAGCCTCCACCAAAGCCTCCTCCTGAGCTATAAGAGGATGAACTAATATTAGATGAACTGTTACTTATAGCTGTTTTTACACTATTATTTAGTTCTCTTGTTAGTTCTAAATTTATACTTTGGTATATTAATAAATTAGTATCTATATTACTTGTATCTGTTATATGCATTTTCATGAGTTTTTCTACTTTATTAGCACAACCAAGTACAGTTGCTGTAACTAAATATTTTTCCCATAAAGTTATTTCAGGTAAATCTTTTTCATCAAATTTACTAAAATCTTTTAGGAATCTTTTATGTGCAAGCCATTTTGAATATTCTTCTTTTCCCTTAGGCGTTCTATTTTTATCTTTAATTCCTATAATATAATAAATGCTATTAATTATTGTTACTCCTACTAAATAGCATAAAACTTGCATTCCATAATTATCTAGACCATAGAATACTCCAAATGCCATACATAAGCTAAATACATAATTTATAATTACAAAAATTTTATACAAAACAGATGTTATATTTGCTTTGAAATATTCTTTTCTTTCTACTTCTTTGTTTGTTTCTTCTTTAAATTTATCAATTTTCTTAATTAAACTTCTAGCCTTATAAGTAGTTTTTCCATAATTTTTCAAGGATTTTATATTACATCTATTACCTTCTCCAACCATATTAAACAATACATTTAATACTATAATTTCTGCTTTTGTTCCTGTATAGTTCTCATCTACAAGAGTTAATATTATATCATCATTTTTTTGATCTTTTTTATATGTTATTACTTTTTTATTAATTAAATTTAATATAGTTGCTGAAAAGCCTATATTTGTGCTTTTTCTTTTCATTAAAGATTCTAATACATTTGGATTATCTTCACTTGGAAAATCTCTATAATAATGCCCTTTAAATTTATGTCTTTCTTCAATTATCTTTATAATTTTATATACAGCTATAACTCCTAAAATTGTATTAGTAATTATTACAAGAATTGTAAAACCTTTTCTTAATATTGCTTGTTTTACTTTTAATACTTCTTCTAATTCTTCATATATGCTTAAATATTTTTCTTTTGTTTCTTCATCAAATCCTTCTTCTATATCTTCTTTAAAATTATCTAATCTACTTCTAGTTAGAAACATATAATTATCTTCTTGCAAACTTTCTAGACTATATTTTAAATCCTCTTTCCAATCTTTATTAACTAATTCTTTCGTTTTTTCAATTCTATCTAAAAAGTTTTGTTTTTGTTCACTAGTTTCATCTAGTTCATTTACCAGTTCCAACGCACGATTATAATTATACATTCTTGGATTTTTTTCTAAATCAAGTACTGCTTGACTAGCTTCATTTTCCAGTTCTAATTTTTTATTTTCTCTTTCTGCATTTGCTGTATCTGCCATCATCTCTTCATATTTTAAAATATTTTCTCTTCCAAAAGTATTAGATTTTTTAGTGGCTAAAGGTACAAGATTTTTATCAAACATAACTCTTACAGTTTCTGGAGTATAACTATCAACATTTGTATCTTTAAAATACAATGTTTTAGAATCTA
The DNA here is from genome assembly GCA_944390305.1 of uncultured Clostridia bacterium. Classification (GTDB taxonomy): domain Bacteria; phylum Bacillota; class Clostridia; order TANB77; family CAG-508; genus CAG-793. The sequence goes on along the minus strand of CALXPX010000087.1, from coordinate 1,202 downwards.
AAATTTCATTTCTACCAGTTAATGGTCCATGAGTCCATATTCTAACATCATTATCTTCACCAGGAAGATGTATTAATACTTGGAAATCTTTTATATCTTCTTTAAAATCTTCGCCTAACACATTCCAATACAGCTCTGCTATATCATTATGTACTACTACAGCGTCTGTTATTGTATATTCTATACATATCACCTTCTTTTTGTTGTCTGGACAATAGATTTTAAAATCTGTACCTATACTACTTTCCGAAAGCTCATAAACTCCATATTTTCCATTGGATGCACTTTTTACTTCTTTATATGTTTTTTCTACTTTTTCAATATCATCAAATGAATTAAAATTTTCTTGTGATATATCATATACTTTTATATCTTTCATACCTGTTCCATTGTAGATATCTGTATTTCCTGCGAAATTACTATATATGCCAGTAAAAGTAGTTGCATAAAGATTTTCAAATTCAATATCTCTTAATCTTCCATTATACTCTCCATTTAACCAAGCTGCTTCTTTTACTGTAATTGATCCATCTTCATTTATTGTTATATCCTGATATAATAATTTAGTTTCTTCTTCTGCTGCAAATACATTATTTGTTATAAAAAACATTAGTATAAATGCTATAAATATCAATACTATTTTTATTTTTTTCATTTCCATCCCCCATATTTTATTTAATTTATTTTACCTATATATTTTTTCTTAGTCAAGTAATTTAAAAAGTATTTAAATTCAATCTTGCTAAATTTCAAGTATTATTTTATAATTATTTTATATTCGAAAGGAGTGATTTTATGACACCTCATAATGAAGCTAAAAAAGAAGATATTGCAGACATTGTATTAATGCCTGGTGATCCACTTAGAGCTAAATATATTGCTGAAAATTTTATGTATAATTCAAAACTTATTAATTCTGTTAGAAATATGCTTGGTTATACTGGTTTTTATAAGGATAAGAAAATTACTGTTTTTGCATCTGGCATGGGTATGCCTAGCATGGGTATTTATTCTTATGAGCTTTATAAATTTTATGATGTGCAAAAAATAATTAGACTTGGCTCTTGTGGAGCTTATACACCTAATTTAAATATATTTGATACTATTTTGGTAAATAATAGCTATACTGAAGGTAATTTTGCATATGGTTTAGAAGGAGTAGATTGTCACATAGCAAAAGCTGATGATAATTTAAATTCTAT
>CALXPX010000086.1 GCA_944390305.1 uncultured Clostridia bacterium | reverse complement strand
CTTTGTGACACATTAAAAGAAGCAAGAGAAAAATACAAAGTAGATATTCCTTGGTATATAATGACAAGTGACGAAAACAATCAAGAAACAGAGGACTTCTTTAAAAAGAATAACTTCTTTGGTTATCCAGAAAAATGTATAACATTTTTTAAACAAGGCAAATTACCTATGTTAGATACTAAAGGAAAAATTCTTCTAAATGAAAAAGGAGAAATTAAGGAAGCTGCTGATGGTCATGGAGGAATATTCCAATCTATGCTTAGAGATGGTGTAATTTATGATATGAAAGCAAGAGGTATAGAATGGGTATTTATTGGAGGAGTAGATAACGTTTTAGTAAAGATGGTTGATACAGTACTAATTGGTCTAGCAGAAGAAAAACATGTATTAGCTGCTGGAAAAAGTATTGTAAAAGCAGGACCAAAAGAGAAAGTAGGAGTATTTTGTAAGAAAAATGGAAAACCAAGTGTTATTGAATATTCTGAAATATCTGAAGAAATGGCTGCTGAAACAACTAGTGATGGTGAGCTAAAATATGGTGAATCACATATTCTTTGCAATTTGTTTAATATAAAAGCAATTGAAAAGATAAGTAAAATGGAATTACCATACCATGTAGCTTTTAAAAAAGCGAAATATCTAGACAAAGACGGAAATGTAGTATCTCCAACAGAACCAAATGCATATAAATTTGAAGCTTTCTTATTTGATGCTTTTGAAAGTTTAGACGATATGGCTATTTTAAGAGTTAAAAGAGAAGATGAATTTGCACCTGTAAAAAATGCTGAAGGAGTAGACAGTCCAGAGACTGCAAGAAAATTATATATTGATTTTCATAATAAAAATAAATAATTTTTTTGAGGAAAGAAAATAGGCGGTGCTTATTTTCTTTCTTGCTTAAAAACGAAAGGAGAAAAAATGAAAGAATATTTAGAAAAATATAATATGTGGTTAAATAATCCTTGTTTTGATTCAGAAACAAAAAGGGAATTAGAAAGTATTAAAGATGATGAAAAAGAAATAGAAGATAGATTTTATCAAGATTTAGAGTTTGGAACTGCAGGATTAAGAGGAGTTATTGGTGCAGGAACAAATAGAATGAATAAATATACTGTAGGAAAAGCAACTCAGGGGTTGGCAAATTATATATTAAAAAGAGGAACAGAAGATAAAGGGGTAGTTATTGCCTACGATTCTAGACATATGTCTAAAGAGTTTAGTGAAGAAACTGCTTTATGCTTAAATGCAAATGGTATAAAAACATATGTATTTGAATCTTTAAGACCTGTACCAGAATTATCTTTTACAGTTAGAAAATTAAAAGCTACTGCAGGAGTTATGATAACAGCAAGTCATAATCCTCCTGAATATAATGGATATAAAGTATATTGGGATGATGGAGCACAAATTGTTCCTCCAACAGATAAAGAGATTATAGATGAAGTAAATAGTATAGAAGATTTTTCTAAAATAAAATCAATGGGAAAAGAAGAAGCTATCCAAAAAGGATTATATGTATCAATAGGAAAAGATATAGATGATGATTTTATTAATACATTAAAAAGCTTAGTCTTAAATCCAGATATAATTAAAAAAGTGCAAGATGATGTAAGAATAGTTTATACTCCATTACACGGAGCTGGTAATATACCTGTTCAAAGAGTATTAAAGGAATTGGGTTTTACTCATGTATATGTTGTTACTGAACAAGAAAAGCCAGATGGAGATTTTCCAACAGTAAGTTATCCAAATCCAGAAGATAAAAAAGCATTTAAATTAGCTCTAGAGTTAGCTAAAAAAGTAGATGCAGATGTTGTTTTAGCAACAGATCCTGATTCAGATAGATTAGGAGTTTATTCTAAAGATGAAAATGGAGAATATGTTTCATATACAGGAAATATGTCTGCTTTACTTATTGCTGAATATGAATTATCTCAGAAGAAAGAAAAGGGATTATTACCAAGTAATGGTGCTGTTATTACAACAATTGTTTCATCAAATATGACTAAAGATATTGCAAATGAATATGGAGCTAAATTATTTGAAACTTTAACTGGATTTAAATGGATAGGTGAGAAAATTAGAGAATTTGAAGAAAAAAATACTTATTCTTATCTTTTTGGTTTTGAAGAAAGTTATGGATGTTTAATTAGCCCTCATGCTAGAGATAAAGATGGAATTTCTGCAGTTATGGCCCTTTGTGAAGCAACAGCATATTATAAAAGCAAGGGAATTTCTTTATGGGATCAAATGAATAATATTTATAAAAAGTATGGATTTTATAAAGAAGGACAGGTTTCAATTGTCCTTAAGGGAGCAGATGGTGCTGAACAAATTAAATCTATGATGGATAGAATGAGAAAAAATCCTCCAAAGAAATTAGGAGAATATGATGTTCTAGAAGTTAGAGATTATAAAGAGCATACTACATTAAAAGCTGATGGAACAAAAGGAGAAACAGATTTACCAACATCTAATGTTTTATACTATGATTTAAATGATAATAGTTGGTGCTGTGTAAGACCTTCTGGAACAGAGCCTAAAATTAAGTTTTACATGGGCGTTAAAGGGAAATCTATGGAAGAAGCAGATAAGAAATTAGAAGAACTAACAAATGCAATGAAAAATTATGTGGAGTAAATTATGCAAAAAATATTAAGTAAGATGCGAAAAGCCATTGAAGATTATGATATGATTAATGATGGGGATAAAATAGCAGTAGCTTTATCTGGTGGTAAAGATTCTGTTACACTATTATATGCATTAAAAAATTTGCAGTTATTTTATCCTAAAAAATTTGATATGATGGCAATTACAGTAAATCCTGGATTTGAAAATTTTGATACTAATTTATTAGAAGAAATTGCGAAGGATGCAAAAGTGGAATTAGTAATTGCTCCTAGTGATATAAAAGAAATTGTTTTTGACGTTAGAAAAGAAAAAAATCCTTGTTCATTATGTGCAAATTTACGTAGAGGAATATTAAATTCAGTTGCAAAAGAAAATGGATGCAATAAAATAGCACTAGGACATAATGAAGATGATGTATTAGAAACTTTTTTATTAAATATGATTTATGCTGGAAAAATATCTACTTTTTCTCCAGTAAGTTATATGGATAGATCAGATATGACATTAATAAGACCTTTTATTTATACTCCTGAAAAATATATGAAAAGTTTTATTAAAAGGCAAAATATTAAAATAATGCCTAAAGTATGTCCGATGGATGGAAAATCTAAAAGAGAATATGCTTTAGATTTGTTAAGAGGTATTGAAATAGAGTATAAACACGCTAGAAGCAATATTATAGGTGCTATTAAAAGAGATAATGTAAATGGTTGGAAGGAATTTAAATAAAACATATAGCTATTATATCTATTTTATGATATAATAGCTATATATTTATGTTTCTGTAGCTCAGTAGGATAGAGCAATCGCCTCCTAAGCGATAGGTCGGCAGTTCGACTCTGCCCAGGAACACCAAGAATATTATGTAAATGACCAGGACTAACATTTTAACGATGTTTAGTCTTTTTTTATTAAAAAACATAGCAAAAAGTTTACCATAAAATAATTATGTATTAAGAATAATTGGAATATTTTTACAAAATTGGATAAATTTTCTTATTTTACGATATACCGTTGATATTATAAAATTCATTATGCTAATATATGGATAATGTGCTTGCAAGAGTATGATTATTAAGGATTATTATAAGTAGTAAAAAACGCAACTGATGTCGAATTTTGTGATAAAAAGTATAAAAAATTAACTAAGTAGCAAAATTGCAAGCTAAAGATGCTAGAATGAAAGAATACTATTTATTATAATCTGCTTATTATACAAAGCAAGTAATAAAACTTGATTTGTATATATGTAAAAATTATCTTAAATAGTAATAGCAACTAATGCTAAATTTTGTAAATAAGTGTAGGAAAATCACTAGGTAGCGAAATTGCAAGCTAAAGGTGCTAGAAAGCATGAATACTATTTATTATAATTTGATTATTATACAAAGCAAGGGGTGATAATTTTAGGAGAGGGAACAAATGAAGTTTAGCGATAACTTAATAAAATTAAGAAAGGGAAAAGGATGGTCTCAAGAAGATTTAGCAGATAAATTAGGTTTATCTAGACAGGCTGTATCTAAATGGGAAGTTGGAACTAGTAAACCAGACATTGATAATGTGATCAAACTTAGCAAATTATTTGAAATTAGTATTGACGAATTAGTAAACAACGAAATTGTAAAAACTGATGCAATTTCAATTGAGGTAAAGAAAAAAGACAATAAACAAAAAATGCTAATTTGGTTAAGACGATTAATGATAGTATTAGTAGTAATATATGTAGTTTATGTTATCTATAAATTTGTTATGCTATTTAGAATAACTCAAGCAGAATTAAACTATAAAGAACTTAATAATTATCATTATGTAATTACTAAATATGATAGCGAAGGTTTAAGAGAAAAAGAAGAATGCTGGTTTAAAGATGGGGTATCTAAGACGATAAATATTAGATATGATGAAGGCATAAAAGAAGAAACTACGACGGCTATTAATTATAATTTGAAACAAGGATATATAGAAGATAATAAATCTGATAGAATAAATTTAGATTCTAATAATTATCAACTTGCAAATATTGAATATGCAAAGGGAGGTCAATTTTACTATAAATTACCGCTTGAAATAACAAGAAAAGATTTTACTTATATTATCTCTAAAGCATTTGGAGATAATGAGGTAAATATAAATATTCAAGAAGATAATATTTTCTTTACATGGGAAGGTGGATTTATGAACTTAGAAGAAGGAACGATGAAACCAATCTCTTTGTATTATAAAGAAGAAAAAGATAATAAGTTCATAACGACATATTTTTCTATAGATCTTAA
>CALXPX010000085.1 GCA_944390305.1 uncultured Clostridia bacterium | reverse complement strand
TTTGTATATAGCTTTGTCCATCTATAAACTTTGCTAAAACCTTTTTTTCAAAATCACTAAGTGATTCATCTATAGTTTTTTCCACCATTTTATAATATTCGTTTTTAGTTACTGTATCTAATGGATCTTCTATAGGATTAGCATCAAGAATTTCTATTAATTGTCCTTCTTCTTCTCCATCTTCATTTTCATAATTAGAAGTGTTTAATGACAAATAAGAATTAAGAGGCATATGTTTTTGTCTATTAGAACCTTTAATTGCCGTTATTATTTGTCTTTCTATACAAAGGTTAGCAAATGTTTTAAAAGAATTTTGCTTCTTAGAGTCAAAACTTTTTATTGCTTTATAAAGACCAATTAAACCTTCTTGTTCAATGTCTTCTTTTTCAGCTCCATTTAAATAATATTTACTAACTTTCATATTCACAACATCTTTATATCTATGAATCAAAAAATCCAAAGCTGATTTATCATTTTCCTTTATTTTTTTTATCAGCTCTTCATCTGTTACATTTTCATAAATCTCTTTTGAAAAGAAAACGTTGCTGTTTGTCATTTAAAAGTATACCTCCAATTGTATTTACTCTTGTATTATATTGATAAAACCGTATAATGTCAATACAAATCATGATTTTTTTAGTTAAAATAAAACATTTGCAAAAATATGTTCCTATCTATTATTAATTCTATTTATCATTTTATAAATAGAATTGCTCTTGAAGTATATACTTAATATAATTTACTCACTTTATTTTTTCTTTTACTTTCTTTATCTTGCATTTTACACATATATATTTTTTAATCAACTACTTAATTTTTATTGTTTTTTATATATATTTATGTTATTATCTACTAGAATATGGAGGAACAAATATGGCTTTTGATGGACTAATTTTAAATTCTATTATCAAGGAATTAAAAGTTCTTATAAATGGAAAAGTAAATAGAATATATGAACCAAATAAAAATGAGCTTATCTTTAGTATTTATTCAAATAAAGTAACTTATGCTCTTAATATAGATATAAGTGCTAATAATTATAGGCTTAACTTAACTACTAAAGAAAAGTCTAACCCTTATGTAGCACCTAATTTTTGTATGCTTTTAAGGAAACACTTAATTGGATCTAAAATAAATAAAATATATATGAATAATTTAGAAAGAATTGCCTTTATAGATTTTGAATGTTTTAATGAAATGAATGATAAAATCACAAGAACTCTTGCCATAGAATTAATGGGCAAATACAGTAACGTTATACTTTTAAATCAAGATAAAATAATTATTGATGCATTAAAAAAATTTGATAATGAAAATTTGGATAGTTCTTCTAGAAATATAATGCCAGCTCGAAAATACATTTTGCCTAATTCTTCTAAAAAAGATATACTAAACTTTTCTGAAAAAGATTTCATAAACTTTTGCATAGAAAAATCAAACAACACTTCATATACTTTAGATAATATTATTTCTAGTAATTTTACTGGAATTAGTAAATTATTTGTGCAAAGTGCTTTAGAAGAATTAAAATTATCTAATACTGTAACAAATTCTAGTCTTATAGAATTATATAGCTATATCCTTAACATTATAAATTCTAATAATTTAATATGCAAAGAATATAAAAATAATTATACAATATGTTTAAATTTAATCTCTGAATCCAAAGAACCTTTACAAATAAATTTTTTCTTAGATGATTTTTATTTTTCTAAATATCAAAAAGACATCTTGATAAATTATAGAAATAATTTACTAAAAATTATAAATGTTACTTTAGATAAAATTACTAGAAAATTAGATAATATTGATAGAAAAATTTCTGCATGCAAAGACTTAGAAAAATATAAAACCTTTGGTGAACTTTTAATTGCAAATATTTATAGAATAGATACAAAGAAAACATCAAATAAATTTGTCGAAGTAGAAAATTATTATGATAACAATTCAATTATTCAAATTCCAATAGATAATGATTTAACAACTTCTCAAAATGCTGAAAAATATTATAAAAAATATAATAAACTAAAAAATACTCTAGAAATAGTAAAAATACAAAAGAAAGATTCTGAAAAAGAATTAGACTATTTAGGAAGTTTAATTTATGAATTAGATAATGCTAATAATTTAGATTCTGTTAATGAAATATATAATGAAATATCTGAAAATATATTATTTAATGACACATTTAAAAGTAGTAAAAATAATAAAAAAGAAAATATTAGTAGTATAGAAAATTATTTAAGATTAAAAATAGATAATTATACTGTTTTAGTTGGTAAAAATAACAGGCAAAATGACTATTTAACAATGAAAGTAGCTAGTGATAACGACTATTGGTTTCATGCCAAAGAAATTCATGGCAGCCATGTTATTCTAAGATGTAATGGAGATACACCTAAAACTGAAACAATTATAAAATGTGCGCAAATAGCAGCATATTATAGTAAGGCAAAATTTTCTTCTAATGTACCTGTAGATTATACTCTAAGAAAATATGTAAAAAAACCTAATGGTGCATCACCTGGATATGTTATTTATACAAATCAAAAAACTATAAATGTAGAACCTAGTTCAGGAATTTCCATAAATGAAAATAATTAAAATAAAAACCTTCATTATATATTAATTTAAATGAAGGCTTTATTTTTTATACTTTGTATTTTTTATCAATTATTTTCTTTAGGATGAAGAATATTATTTATCTCTTCATCATTTCTTAAGTCGTCTGTTAAATACATTTCAGCTCTTTTATCTTGCTTTATTGCAGCTAATCCTATTTCTTTATCTCCTCTTAATCTTTTACTTGCATATTTTAAGATCAAACCCTTATTAGTAACAGCCGCTAACACTACTTCCTTATCATCTCTTAATTCTTTACTTGCATAGTATAAAATTTGGCCATCTTTTTTAACTGCTTTTAAAATTAAATCTTTATCTTCTAGTAATTTATCAGAAGCATATGCTAATGCCCATGGCGCTCCATCTTCTAATGCTTTTAACATAAACTCTTTATTGTTTGCATTTAATTCTACATCTTCTATTTTATATTCTTTCTCTTCCTTTTCTTCTTCCATGAATTATATTCTCCATTTTTAGTTACTTTCTTGCTTATATTCTATATCTTCCATATAAGGAAACATTTGCTTTATTGCTTTAGTTGTAATCATAGCTTTTTCTGGTACAGGATTCCTGCTCATTTGTTCTACTAGTTCTTGCATATAACAATTATCTTTAACTTTATATACTACATATCTATTTCTAACGTAATTAAATAAAATTTTATATCCATCATCTAAGTCTTTTGAAAATCTATTAAAACTATATTTTCCTTCCATATATTTGCTCCTATTTTATCATATTATCAAATTCTTGCTCAGATATTACAGTTACACCCAACTTTTGTGCTTTATCTAATTTACTTCCAGCGTCATCTCCTGCTAATACATAATCAGTTTTTTTAGATACACTTGATGAAGTTTTACCACCAAATTTTTCTATGATTTCACCTGCCTTACCTCTAGAATATTTTGAAAGGCTTCCTGTTAGCACAAATATTTTTCCTTCAAATCTATTATCTATTTGCACTTCTTCTAAATGTTTTGTGTTAACTCCAGCTTCTTTTAATCTTTTTATTAAGTCTAAAGTTTGTTTTTCTTTAAAAAAGCTATAAATACTTTCAGCTATTATCTCTCCAATATCATCCTTCATACTTAAATCAAATGCAGTTGCATTCATCAGTTCATCCAATGTTTTATATTTTTTAGCAAGTACTTTTGCTAATTTTTTTCCAACATGTCTAATGCCAAAAGCAGAAATTAAATTTTCCAAATCCCTGTTTTTACTTTCATTAATAGCATTAATAAGATTTTCTGCAAATTTTCTACCATTTTTTCTTAGTGATGCTACATCGTCAATTGTAAGAGTATAAATATCTGCAATATCTTTTATAAGTTTTTTATCTAATAATTGCTCTACTATTTTTATTCCAAGACCTTCAATATCCATTCCATCATTTGATGCAAAATGTACAATATTTCTTAATGCTTTTGCACTACATTCTATTCCTGTACATCTGACAGCAGATTCTCCTATTTCTCTTATAGCAGGAGCCCCGCATACAGGACAAACTTTAGGCATTACAAAATCTTTTTGAGTTCCATTTCTTTTGTCTTTTAGAACATCTACTACCTCTGGTATTACATCGCCTTGCTTTTGAATTATTACATGATCACCAATTTTTAATTCTTTTTCTTTTATAAAATCTTCATTATGCAAAGTAGTTTTAGAAATAGTAGACCCTGCCACTTTAACTGGTTCTAATATAGCCATAGGAGTTATAACACCAGTTCTACCTACTTGACAAATTATATCTTTAAGAATAGTTTCTTTCTTTTCTGGTGGATATTTATATGCTATAGCCCATTTTGGAACTTTAAATGTTGATCCTAACTCTTGTCTGAATTTTAAATTATCTACTTTAATAACTGCTCCATCAATTCCAAAGCTTAAATCATCTCTTTTATCTCCTATTTCATCAATAGCTTTAATTACTTCTTTTACATTATGGCATAACTTTCTAAAAGGAACCACATTGAATCCTAATTTTTCTAAATAATTAAGTTCTTCCCAATGTGAATTAAATGTTTTTCCTTCTATTTTTTGAACATTAAAAATGTATATATCTAATGGTCTTTTAGCTGTTATTTTAGAATTTAGTTGTCTTAAAGATCCTGCTGCTGCATTTCTTGCATTTGCGAAAATACTCTCTCCTAATATTTCTCTTTCCTCATTAAGTTTTTCAAAATCTTCTTTAGATATAAACACTTCTCCTCTTACTGTAATGTCTATAGGCTCTTTTAATTTATGTGGTACAGTTTTTATAGTTTTTACATTTGGAGTTATATCTTCTCCTACTAATCCATCTCCTCTAGTAGCTCCCTGAACTAAAATTCCTTTTTCATATTTAATTGCACAAGATAGTCCATCAATTTTAGTTTCAACACAATAATCAAACTTTTCACCATATTCTTCTGCTTTTTCATTTATCTTTTTGTCAAAATCATAAAGATCATCAA
>CALXPX010000084.1 GCA_944390305.1 uncultured Clostridia bacterium | reverse complement strand
AAATATTCTTATGTGTTATTATTTACACTTTGCTATATCATATACTAAAAAATTCCTTTTAGCAATAGTTTTTTTATATTTTTTTTATATCTTAAAAAAGATTATTAAAGTATATTTCATCTAAAAATTTATATATTAATAAAAGTAATATACTTCACAATATATTACTTTTATCTATCTTAAAATTATTCTTGAAATGTAACAAAATACATTCCATCCCCTGTATTTTCTAATTTACATCCTGGAGCTACATATTCTGACGGATCATTTGCAAACATTCCTCCTTTTATTTGTAATGATGCATTTCCATTTACTTGAAAATTGCCTAAAAATGTTCCGCCTAATATTTCTACATTAGCACCTTGATTAGCAACAATATCTTTACTGTATGTTCCGCCTAATATATTAAGCTTTGAGTTTTCATTTGCTATTACTTTTTCTAAATATTGACCACTTTGAATATCTAATGTTGCATTACTTTCAATTTCAATATTTCCTGCAAATCCTCCTACTATTGTATTCTCTATAGTACATGTTGCATTATTTGCTATTTTTAAAACTTTATTTGCAGTTGTTGTTACTATAACACCTTCTCCCTTTGATTCTATTATAGTACAATCATTTTTTATTAAATAATATCCATCAATGTTTTTTTCTTCATCAGTCAAAGTTGATAAATCCCAAATATTTTGACTTATCTCCATTGCACCTTCTTCTACATTATCATCATCATTTTCATTATCTTCATTATCTTGCTTATTTCCATTTATATAACCGTCTATAAAATTTGCTACACTATTTAGTTCATTTTGCTCTTCTTTGCTTGCTATTTCATACATTTCTGCTGTCTTTTTAGCTCTTGTAAATATTCCATTGCTTCCAATAGTAAGACTTATTGCAACTCCCGCCAATATTAATAATACTATTATTGTTACAACTAGTGCTACTAGTGTTATTCCTTGTATTTTTTCTTTAGTTTTCTTAATTAAATTTCTTCTTTTTTTCATCTTGTATTCCTCCATTTTTATTCTTTAGACAAATCAAAAACTACACTTCTTAGATTCGCCTAAAAAGCATAGTTTCTCTATGTTTACATAAACTTATTCTATTAAATCTCACGATATATATATATATATATATACAGCCTCAAGGCTTTTAGCACTTTTCATAATTTATTTCCTCAATATTCTTTATTAAATTTATTTAACATATACATTTTTTATTAGTCAAGTATTTTTACATATTTTTGAAAATATTTCTTTTAATCATCAAATTGCATTTGCTTGCAAACTCAATTTAACTTTTCGTTTGATGAACAATAAATTATTAACATAATTTGACCATATCACTATTTTATAGTATAATTATATTATACGAACGTTGAAAATTTAAGCTTTTAATATTATTTACATCATAGAAAGGGGAGCTAAGCATGCTCGTATTTCACACACTCTATACTATATTTAAGTCTTTAAGTTTGATTGGAGAAATTATTGTATTCTTAATACTTATTGCAGCTTTAATCCTTAACATGAAGACTCTTCATAATACAACTGCATTTTCTCCATTAAAACTTATGACTTGGTTCCATGCAGGATACCACATAATAGTAGTTCCGTTTCTACTTGGGGAATTTCTCATACCAGGTTGGTTTATCTGGTTTGAAGCAAGTTTTTTCCTTGTAAGTATAATTCTGATCTTTAAAGAACTTAGCTTTTTAAAAGGTTTAATAGGTATACTAATGTATTGGGCTTCATTCTTTACATTAAACTTAATAGTCGAAATGTTCTTTACTGCTAACTTATGGGGATGGGCAATTGCGATATCCATAGCACTTTACTTACTCATATTCAAAATAATAAAAGTAAAAGCTTAAATTAACTAAAAATAGAGGGACTGTTCTTACAGTCCCTCTATTTCCTCTATAATAGCATCTTTATCTATTCCATAATATTTCATTAAATCTTCTGCCCTTCCAGATCTTCCAAAAGTATCATCTATTCCCATTCTTGTTACTTTTTTAGGATAATATTCTGAAAGGACTTCGCAAACACTACTTCCTAATCCACCAATAACATTATGGTCTTCTACAGTTATAATTCTTTTAGTTTCCTTTGCACACTTTATTATTAAATCTTTATCTATAGGTTTTATTGTATGCATATCTATTACTCTTATATCAATTCCTCTTTCTTTTAATTCTTCTTTTGCTTTAATTGCTTCTTGAACTGTTACTCCTGTTGCAATTATACTAGCATCAGTTCCATCTCCTATTTGTATTCCTTTACCAATTTCAAATTTTGTTTTATTATCATAAATAATTGGTACTTTATATCTTGTAAGTCTAAGATACACTGGTCCATTATATTTAGCAATTTCTTTTACTGCCCATCTTGTTTGAATATCATCTGAAGTAGACATCACAAGCATATTAGGCATTCCTCTCATTAGATTAATATCTTCTATCATTTGGTGTGTTGCACCATCTTCTCCTACTGTAATACCTGCATGTGTTGCACATATTTTTACATTTAACTTAGGATAAGCAATACTTGTTCTTATTTGATCATATACTCTTCCTGTAGCAAATGCTGCAAATGTAGATGCAAAAGGAATCTTAGAACAAGTTGCCATTCCTGCTGCTGTTCCTATCATATCTGCTTCTGCAATTCCCAGATTAAAAAACCTTTCTGGAAATCTATTTTTAAAATACTCTGTTTTAGTCGAATTATAAAGGTCAGCATCTAAAACCACTATTTTATCATTTTCTTCACCTAATTCTTCTAATGCTTTCCCAAAACTTTCTCTTGTAGCGATCATTTCCATTAGACTTCACCTTCCATTTCTTTTTCGATTTGTTTTTCTTTCAATAGTAATTCTTCAATTGCTAGTTTATATTCTTCATCATTTAATGTTTTTCCATGCCAAGATACTTCATTTTCCATAAAAGATATCCCTTTACCTTTTATCGTCTTAGCTATTATAACTGATGGTTTTCCCTTAGCCATATGAGCTACTCCAAAAGCATTTAAAATAGAAAATACATCATTACCATTAATTGTAATTGTATTAAATCCAAAACTTCTAAATTTTTGTTCTATATCTTCTGAATTCATACCTCTTATATCTTCTGTTTTTCCTGTGAGTTGAAGACCATTACAGTCTACAATTGCACATAAGTTATCTAAATTGTATTTAGCTGATGTCATAGCCGCTTCCCATACTTGCCCTTCGTCTAATTCTCCATCTCCTAATATACAATATACTCTATATCCCATTGAATCCATTTTTGAACTAAGAGCCATTCCATTTGCAACAGATAATCCCTGTCCTAATGAACCAGTTGTCATATCTATACCTTTTACTTTGTTCATATCAGGATGTCCTTGTAAATTACTATTTATATTTCTAAAAGTTAATAATTCATCTTTACCAATATATTCCTTTTCAGCCAAAGCTGCATAAATAGCTGCAGATGCATGACCTTTAGATAATACTAATCTATCTCTTGATGCATCTTCTGGCATTTTAGAATTAATATTCATTTCATTAAAATATAGTACTGCTAAAATATCTGCTATAGATAAAGAACCTCCTGGATGACCTGATTTACCGTAATAAATTTCAGTTATAATATCCATTCTTATTCTATTTGCTATCTTTTCTAAAGCCTCTACTTTTGTTACTTTCATTTTTTTCTACCTCCTTTAGATACCATTTAATAATTTCTTTTCCAAGTTCTTCTTCTTTTCCTGTATAGTTATGATTTGCACCTTTTATATATGATATATCTTTATCCTCTTTTTTTATTTTCTGATTCATAAATTCTACTAATTCTTCTGGTTTCTGCCAAATTAATTCGTTTATAGTTCCCCATCTCATAAAAAGTGGAACTTCTATGTTATTTAACTCTTTAAATGATGACCTATTATCTCCAAAGTTTGCAAAATCTATTTTTTTATTATCTTCAACATAATTTAGAATTGTATTAGGTTTTACAGGAGGTGTTGACGGATCTAATATTATTAAATTTTCTCCTTTTCCTTTTTTTCGTAACATTTGAAAATATGAAATAACTTTTTTGTAATTTTTATCTAATATTTTTTTAAGAGCTGTAGGTATATCTACCATTGATAATAAAATAACTCCTACTATACTGTCTAATATACTAAGTTCACTATTTTCTATAAATTGGTTGTAACTATATACTACTTTAGTACATCCCATACTATGCCCTTGTAATATTATTTTTTCATATCCTAGTTTCTGCATATATAATATTGCTGCTTTTATATCATAGTATGAATCATAAATATTTTCTGCACCTGAACCATAAAAGTGCATATCATCATCTGTTATCTTATCATATGTATTTATGATATCATGACCTCTATTATTAAAAGCAAAATATGCCACTCCTATATCTGTGCACATCTTTGCCAAAACATCTTCTCTATATTTTAAGCAATTACTGGTTATTCCATGTACAGAAATTACTACAGTATCTGTCTTTTCACTTTTATCTGGATTATGAAGCAGTCCTATTAAATTAAGATTGTCTATAGATTTAAAATATATTTTATCTATTCTCATTAATTTTTATTGCATAATAATAACTTTATTATGCAAAACTCCTTTCTTTTTATTAATCACATTAAATATTTTTGCCTTTTTCAAAAAAATTATATACTATTTAATTATATTTTTCAACAAAATAAAGAAAAACGGACATTCATGTTGTCCGATTTTCTTTACCATTATTTTTTTCGCTCTTAACATTTACTGTAACTACAAAATCCCCATCTTCATAACTTATTTTTTTAGCATTAATCACTTCACTATCTATAAGTTCTTGTATGCATTTGACTGGGTTATGTATTTTTCTTAGCATCTTTACAGTTAAATGTCCTTTTCTTAAAGAGAGCATTTCAAAAGCATTTTGATATTTTGTAGATTCAAAAATGATTCTACCATCCCGAGCTGTGATATCCCATCTTGTTTTTTTCATTGTCACATTACCTCACTTAAACTCATAGTAAATAATTAGGATTAACAAATTACCTGTTTTCCAATTAAACTTTTAAAAATAATTATATTAAATATATCATGATTGACATAAAAAGTCAATTTATTAAAATAAAAGAGTAGAGGCAATGCCT
>CALXPX010000083.1 GCA_944390305.1 uncultured Clostridia bacterium | reverse complement strand
AGGGGTGTAACTAAATAAAATATAAACTTAGTTGACACTACCTTTATAATATAAGGAGAAAATAAATGAAAAAATATATATTTAGTACTTTAATTATTAGTGTAATTTTATGCTTAGTATTAACAGGAATAAGTTTAGCAAAAACAGGTACAATTAAAGGTTCGGATTTTTTAAACTTAAGAGAAAGTCCTTCTACAAGTGCTAATTTACTTACCAGAATGCCTGGAGATGCAAGTTTTGATATTCTTGGAGAAGAAGGCGATTGGTATAGAGTGAAATATAATGAATATACTGGATATGTAAGTAAACAATATGTAAATGTTGCAGATACAGTAGTAAATTCAGATATTAAGCCATCTAGTAATGCAAAAGGAGTTATTAATAAAAATTCAGACGTCTATGTATTACCTTTATTAAACTCAACTAAACTTAGTACTATTTCATCAGGAAGTGAAGTGTTAGTTATATCTATAACAGGAAAATGGGCATATGTACAAAATGATAATATTTCAGGTTGGATATTTTTAAGTAATGTAAATGGAGTAGAAAGCAATGACGCTACTCCATCTACTAATGTAGAAGAAAATAACGGAGGAAATAGTACATCTAATGAGGTAAATGCTAGTGAAAATAATGATGAGGGTAATACTGAAAGTACAGATGAAAATAGTTCATATCCAAAAACTATGTATGTAAATGTTGAAGCTGTTTATGTAAGAGAAAGTGCTACTACTGAGTCAGAAGCAGTTGCAAGTGTAGGATTAAATACACCAGTTACTGTAAATGGAGAAGAAGGAGAATGGTATAAAGTATATGTTACTGATGGGTCAGGTTATATGATGAAACAATATTTATCTGATGAAAAACAATAAATAAAAACGGGGCACAGAAAGGATTAATTTGAATAGACCAATTTGTGTGTTAGCCGTTATATATATTTTAGTAATAATAGGACTCCACTGTTTAGGTGTAGTCTTTTTAGATTATGATAAAGTTTATTCTAGTGTAGATAAAAATGAAAAATATGTAGGTATTATATTAGACATAAAGGAAGAAAAAGATTATAAAACAGTATATATTATAGAACTTCAAGATAGTCATGAATTACTTGATAAAAAGAGATTTCTAATTAATATAAAAAATAATAAAAATGGTAATAATAGTAAAAATACATTAGAATATGGTGACAAAATAGAATTTAATGGGGAATATATTAAAGCAGATGGCAAAAGAAATTATAAGGGATATGATTATTCTTTGTATCTTAAAACTCAAAAATTATATGGCAGTTTTGATATTTCTAGTTACAAAATAATTTCAAAAAATAATGGAAGTATAATAAAAAAGGAGATATTAGAATTTAAAAAATATGTAAAAGAAGTTTTAAGAAAGTATTTAGAAACTAATGAGGCAGAGTTATGTATAGGTTTAACTATAGGAGATAGAAGCGGTATTTCAAAAGAACTAGAAGATGATTTTAAAAATTCAAATCTAACACATATGCTTGCTGTTTCTGGTTCGCATTTTACATATATTATTTTGGCTGTAGGATATTTTAACAATTTACTTAAAAGAAAAAGGCTTGGGCAAATCCTAATTATTATTATTATTATATTATTTATGGAACTTACAGGAAACACTGCATCAGTAGTAAGATCTGGAATAATGGCGATAATAATGATATTATCTAGTATATTTTATAGGAAATCTGATATATGGACAAGTATGGCACTAGCTATTATTTTTCAATTAATAAATAATCCATATATAATTTTTGATGTAGGACTCCAATTATCTTATGGCGGAGTTATTGGAATAGTTTTATTTAATGAAGATATTGATAATAGTTTAAAAAAGATATTTAGGGTTAAAAATAATAATAAAGAGATAAAAATATTAAATAAAGATAAAGTTATTCGATATATAATTTCTGCTATAAGTGTTACAATTTCTGCCAATTTAACCATAATTCCAATTATGATTGCTAATTTTAATACAATGTCATTTTCCTTTATACTTTCAAATTTATTAGCAGGTCCTATTCTAGGAGTGGTTGTAATTTTTGCTTTTATTCTTATTTTTATATCATTAATATTAAAAAATGTGTTGATACCATTTTTTATATTATTAAATTTATTTGTTAAAGTCTTAATTCAAATAGCCCATATATGTTCTAACTTACCATTTTCTAAAATTTATCTTCCAACACCAAATGTATTTTTTATTATATGTTTTTATATTATTTTAGGAATGAAAAAATATGTACATAATAAAAGTATATATGTATATAAAAACATTTATATAAGAAAGTATGCTAGTTTATTATTGGTTTTAATAATTTTATTAAACTTTACCTTTCCTGTTTTAAGTGCTAGTAAAAATAATTTAGAAATAAACTTCATAGATGTAGGACAAGGAGATAGTACTTTAATAAGGGTAAATTACAAAAACATACTTATTGACGGCGGAGGAAGTAATTATGCGGATGATTTTGACATAGGAGAGATGACACTTTTACCATATTTATTAGATAGAGGAATTATGTCATTAGATTACATTTTAGTATCTCATTTTGATTCAGATCATTGTCAAGGACTCATGTATGTGATTGAAAATTTAAAAGTTAAAAATGTTATAATATCTTTGTTAGGACAAGACTCTATGGAATTAGATGAATTTTTAAATGTAGTAAAAAGAAAAAAGATTAATATTATCTGTGTAAAAAAAGGAGATATTATATCATTAGGAGATGCAAAAATAGAAATATTATATCCAGATTTAGAAGTTATAAATGAAAATATAAAGAATAATAATGCAATTGTTTGTAAATTTACATGGAATGATTTTTCAATACTTTTTACGGGAGATATAGAAAAGGTAGCAGAAGAAAAAATATTAACATTATATAAAAGTAACCTAGATAAGATTAAAAGTACAGTACTTAAAGTAGCACATCATGGCTCTAAATCTTCTTCTACAAAAGAATTTTTGTTAGCAGTAAATCCTAAAATTGCATTAATAGGAGTAGGAAAAAATAATAATTTTGGACATCCAAATGATGGAGTTATACAAAGATTAAGTGATATAAATTGCAAAATATATAGGACAGATAAAGATGGAGAAATAATAATTAAAAATAATGGAAAGAAAACTAAAATAACAAAAACAATAAAAAATAGAATATGAATAAATTTCAAAAATATGGGAAAAATATAACCATAATGAATTTGGAGATGGTTATATGAAAAAAACAACGATTATAATATTGGTTTGTGCATCTATTGTATTAGGGATGATTGCAGGAATTATTTTCGGAATACTAGATGATAAAAAACTAGAAGAAGCACAAATAAATGAAATAAGAAAAGTAAATGAACTTATAGAAAGTAATAGATTATTAAATCAGTCTATACAAAATGATGTTGTAGCTACAAATCAATCTAATGTAAAATTATCTCCTAATGCAACTATATGCTTTGAAAAACATTATAAAGAATGTGGGCATACAATAATTGAAAAGGAAACAATAGAAGATGATGAGGTTAATAAAGATGAAGAATATTTTAAAACTGCATATAGTGATTGGGAAATAGAAAGCTTTAATGCAGATGAAGTGAAATTATATAAAGAATTAGATGGAACTTGTGATCAGCATTATTTAATAACAATAAAAGATAATAATATAGCAGTTTATACAATTGATGAAGATGGAAATACAACTTTAAAAGAAGAAACTGATATACCTATTCAATATTTACCAGAGGAAGATGTACGTTTATTAGAGCAAGGAATAACTGCCAATGGACAAAATGAACTCGCAAAGAAATTAGAAGATTTTGAATAAATTATATAACAAAATTCCAAGAGAAATTAACTCTTGGAATTTTATCTTTTTACTTTTTAGATTTTTTTTCAGGAACGGTTTTAGATTGTTTTTTTAATTCTTCTTTGTTAGGAAGATATCCATTTCCATAAAAATATACAAAGTATTTAATTAAAGAGAATATAGCAAATGCAATTGCTAAAACATAAATATATATATCAAAATTTGGCAAATTAAATATTTTTATTAAACAAGAGCTAACTACAGCTATGTAAATTAAAACAGTAGTTAATTTACCATACCATTTGCTTGATACTACTAAACTTTTTCCATATAGAAAAGAAGCACCAGCTATCATTACAGTTTCTTTCAAAACAAGTATCACTACTATCCATATTGGAATAACATTTTTTATTGATAGTGTTAAAAGGACAGAAAGTTGAGTTAATTTATCTGCAAGTGGATCCATAAGTTTTCCAAAGTCAGATATAGCATTATACTTTCTAGCTATTTTTCCATCTAATACATCTGTAAGAGAGGACAATGTAAAAAGTGTTAAAGCTAATAAATAATTGTCATATATAAGTGATATTACAATTGATGGTATAAATATAAATCTGATTACTGTTAGAATATTTGGTACGTGTTTCATACTAAATCCCCCTAATCTTTTACATTAAATGCTAATTTATCTATTTTTAAATCTACATATACTTTCTGACCATTTTTTAATTCTCCTCTTAGTAGCATATCTGAAAGTTCGTCTTCTATATATCTTTGCACAGCTCTTCTTAAAGGTCTGGCACCATATTTTATATCTGTACCTTTATCAAGAAGATATTTCTTTGCTTCATCAGATACATACATTTTTATGTTTCTATCATTTAAAACATTTTGAGTATCTTGTAACATAAGATTAACTATTTGAGTTAGTTCTTCATTATTTAAAGAATCAAATATAACTATTTCATCAATTCTATTTAAGAATTCAGGTCTAAAAGTTTCTTTTAAAGTATCATACACTTTATTTTTAGCGTAAGTATTAGTTCCAAATCCTATGGAATTCATATTTTGATTTGAGCCTGCATTTGATGTCATAATAATTATTGTATTTTCAAAACTTATGGTATTACCCTGACTATCAGTCAATCTTCCATCATCTAATACTTGAAGTAATATATTAAATACATCACTATGAGATTTTTCAATTTCATCTAAAAGTACTATAGAATAAGGGTGTCTTTTTACTTTTTCTGTTAATTGCCCTGCATCATCATATCCTACATATCCTGGAGGTGCACCAATAAGTTTTGCTGTAGAATTACTTTCCATATATTCTGACATATCTATTCT
>CALXPX010000082.1 GCA_944390305.1 uncultured Clostridia bacterium | reverse complement strand
TCATTTATATAATCTTCTGCTGCAGTAATATCTAATTGTTCTATTTTATTTTTCATATCTGCCATAAAGTTATATACTCCATCCTTATCTGCTCCTGAAAATACTACTGCAAATTTAGGACCCATATATCTTACAAAAACATAATCTTTTGCTAAATTATTTTTCATAAAGTTTGATATTTCTGTTATTACATGGTCTCCTGTTTTTCTGCTTACTTTAGTATTTATATCTGGTAAATTTATAATTTTAAATAAGCAAATTGCAGATGTTGTATATCTATCTATTATTTTTTTGCCTTCTCCATATAAATATTCAGCAGATTTTAATCCTGAATATAAATCATCTCTTACTATATTTTCAATTGTTGCTTGATTTTCTACTGTTTTTAATATTGTGACAATATTATTTCTTACAACTTCTAAAATTGTTGTATCTATATGGTCAAATTCATGTGGCATACTTCCCTCTATAATCCAGTAACCTATATATACATTATCTACATATAAAGGGAAGAATATAGCACATTTTGCTCTTCCAAATTCCATTTTTTGATATGGTAATTTTTCATTTTCATTATCTACAGTTACATATTTAGGAGTTGCAGTTTTGATACTATCTCCAAATACTGGATCGTTTTGCAAACTTTTTAAAGTATCCCAATGTTTTCTATCCACATTAGATGCTTTAACAACATATTGTGCACCATCAAAAACTACAATTGTAGAATATTTAATTGAATATTTACTAATTAATATATCATTAATATTTTCTAGTTTTTCTTGTATACTGGTAGTCTCTCCTAAAGTTTTCATAAATTCTTGTAATACATTTAGGCTAGTTATTCTTTGGTTTAAATTGCTATATGTTTCAATCTTCTTATGCACAGAATAGTTGTATATTACCAAAGATAAAACAATAAATACCAATAATGTTATAACAGATATTACCAAGCGTTTAGATCCTCGTCTTAAAACTAATAGTTAAACCGCATTTTGTTCAAAGTTCCATTTACTCCTGAAGAGAATTGTGTCTGTGTTTGTTTTTTGCTTTTTCCTCCAAATAATCCTTTTTTGGCTTTATCATAATTAGGGGAATAATTTGAATAACCAGAATAGTTATTACTCATTCCTCCTTGTATTAATGGATAAACCATATTTGCTAAATTCTCTAAGCTACTTAAAAATCTTTGTGAATATCCATTTAATGAAACTTGGCATAAAGCAATTGCTTCTAAATATCTTGCATAAGTTTGTTCTTCAAATGGAATTGTTACATATTTTATTGTATTTGGATTAAATAAGTCTCTTTGAAGTGTCATAGATGGCTCATTATATTTTGCCATGCCACCTAATATCATTTTGTCTGTTAAGATTTTTAATTTCATTTCTTTATTTATTATAACTCTTAATTTATTTTCATCTAGCACATTTTTTAACTTTAGTTCACTTAAGAATAATGTTAGAGGTTGAATTGTTAAAGCATCCATTGATTGAACTAAATATATTTCTGTTGATTTTATAAAATAATTAATATCTGTTTCAAAATCACAGTCCATTAGTACTGCTGAAAAGTTATTATCTAAAGTTTGAAGTATTGCATCAATATTCTCTAATTCTAAATCATCTCCAGGTAATGATGTAAATACAGTTAGATTTTTATTTACTTGTACTCCATTTGCATCTGAACTTGCTAAATTTTTTATACTGTTTCCTGCTATTTGCATTAATCTTTGATCATTATCTGTAAACATATAATATGAATTTTTATTTTTTGTTAAGTCTAATATTGCAGTTTTAATTCCTTTTTGTGATAATAGTTCAGCTAAATTATTTACAATAAATGATGTTCCATTTTTACTTGTTCCAACAAATGATATGATTTTACTGTTTTGTGCTATAAAATTACTATTTCTTATTACATTATTTTGCCTATTTGTATTTACTAATTCTTCTGTTCCAAATGAGTTAGCATTCATATTATAAGGACTTGTACTATATGGACTTTCATATTGATTATTATCCATAGTTTGTGTATTGTTTTGTACTGGTGCAGCATTATTATAATCAAATGTAGTATTTAGATTTTCAGCTATTGATTCTTCTTCAACTTGATTTATATTGCTATTATTATCTGTCATATATGGATTATAAAAATTATTTATATCTATATCAGGTGAACTATTAATATTTTCATCATTTGCCATTCCAAAAAGATTAATATCATTAGATGAAGTATTTACATTATTAGGAGTAGAATTATTATTTTCTACATCATTACTATTATTCCCTAAATCAAATAAGTTAACTGTCTCATTTTGATTAGTATTGTCTTTTACTATTTCTTGCTTATTTTCTTCTGTTACTATTTTCTTAGGTCTTCCTCTTCCTCTTTTTACTGGTGCTTCTGTCTGAAGTTGTGCTTGATTAGATTGCTCTTCTTGAGTTTCATTATTAACTTTTCTAGGTCTTCCTCTTCTTTTTGGTTTTTCTTCTACTACTTGATTTATTTGATTTTGTTCTACTCCATTATTTGCTTGAGAGTTAGGTATATTTTCAAATCCAACATTATTGTTAATGTGACTTAAATCTGCTATGCTTTGAACTTGACTTTCATTATTTTCTACAGAATTTCCTATATTAGAATTCATTTGTGGCACAATTTGATTTTGTGGTCTATATTGTACTTGAGGATTATAGTTTTGCTGCATTTGCATATCAGGATTTCTTACCACATTATTTTCTGTTTCTATATTCATGGTTGATGGTATAATAACAGGTTTAGTTAATTTAGTTTTCTCTAAATCTTTTGTAAGTAAATCTAAATCTTTACTCTTTACATTTTTTTGTGGCACTTGATATTGGTTGTATTTTCCGTTTGAAAGAACTGTTCCTCCAGTCATTAACTTTTGATATCTTTCAGATTTTGCCTCTAATATAGCTTTTACATTTAATGGTAAAAATTTTGTTATAATTCTTAATTGTGTATCACTATATTGTTCTGCAATGCTATTAAAACTTTCTACACATTTTTTTTCATTATTCCCTATTTTTTTATAATGAGCTAAAATATTTTGTATTTCTGTTTCACTTACTTCTGATTCACTTTCTGGTTTATAATTAACATCGTCTGAATCTATTTTATAATAACTTTTAGCTTCTTTTTTACTTCTAGGTTTATTTATTAAATTACATACAGCGTCAATATTTCTGTCATTGCCTAATAAAGCATTATATATGCCTATTCCAAATAATTTTACTAGAAGACTATCTGATTTAGTTCTTCTATCTGAACATATTAATATAATTGGAATATCTTCTCCTGTATTTTTATATGCTTCATCACTTATATTATCCAATTTTTCAAATATAAATTTATCTATGGTGTCATAGTTGTTATTAGATATAGGCTCTAGATCCTCACCTATAACAACAACATCATAGCTTTTATCTTTTTGTAATTCTTTTATTATTGCATTAAAGTAATATACATTTTTACTAGTTATTATCTCCTTATATTTTTGTTGATACTTCTTTATAATGGAATTTGAAACATTATCATTACTTACTGCAAATAAAACTTTCATTCGTTAACCCCTCCAACCTTTTACAACAATTGCAAAAATAAGTGGTAATACCTGACAAATAATTAACATTGTAACTATACCTATCATGGCATTAAAACCTTTATCTCTTACATCTAGTTTTCTAATACCTATAACATATTGATATATAGCACTTATTGCTATTCCCAAAAAGCCAACAGGAATACTATAAATTCTTACTTTATCTAGTATGTATGCAACTAATCCATATGTATCACTCCCATATGCTTCTTTATAATCTTCCATTGATTTTAATTCTTTTTCTTTTATTTCAACTAATTGACTTTTTGTTTCATTAGATATTATTTCACTTTCAGCATTAGTATTAGTAGCATATACTGAATTTATACTAAAAATACTAATAATGATGAAAAAAACTGCGATTGCTTTTCTCATATTTTTTCTCCCTTCTTTTAACTTATATAATAATACACTAATATGCTCAAAATATCAAGTAAATATTATAATTTATTGTATAAATACGTCATCCATTTATATACTCCATTTGCCCAGTTTTTATCTGTTGCATATCTTTTATTTACTGCTGACAAAGTTGCTCCTTCAAAATAAGTACCTAATGCAGTTTCTCCTCCATAAATAGGAGTTCCTTTTGGATTTAAATAATATTTCATAAACACTCTTGCTATTAAGTCAATTCCTTCTGCATAGCTTTGAAATGTATATGCACTTCCTGATGGATCACTATCATATGCACCATATCCAAATAGATTTTTCTTAGATTTTGAAATATTAGATGTTCCCCATCCACTTTCATGTATTCCTACTGCTGCAACAAATACCCCATTAATATTATATTGACTTTCTATATAGTAAAAATATTCAGCATTATCTTTAAATACATTATTTTTATCATTTGAATCATTTTCAAAAATCTTTTTAAATTGTTCTAATGTAAGTCCACTTGGCTTATTTAAAAGCATACTAAATCCTAAGTTTTGTGATAATTGCTCTTTTGTATATTGAATATTATTTTCATCTCCATCACCTGTTCCATTAGGATTTACATATTCTAGGCAATCCATTTTTGCCCATCCTAGGTAATTTTCATATGCTACATAGTACCAGTCTCCTTGTTTTGCTTTTAATGTGACTTTATCTCCTTTATTTATTGTAACTAATTTTTCTGCATTTTCATCTGGATTTATCCTTATTGCAAGAGTTACTGATGTTGCTTTTAATTCATCCCCTACAACAGGTACATATGTATTTGAATATGCTCCTGTTCCTATTTGTACTATTTTATCTATAGAAGCTTTTGTTATTTGTGATGAAACTTGTACAGATGAAATTAGCTTGTCCCCTTCATATACGTTTTTCAAAACCGCATTTTGCTTGCCATCTATACCTTCTTGTAATACTTGTATTTTTCCTTTTGCAAGTGATGTATTTTCTATATATTGAGTTGTAAATTCTATATCTGTTTCTTGAGTTTCTAATTTTTCTATTTTTTGCACTTTAGTATTATTTTCTACTATTTCATCAATATTAATCTCTTTTTCTTTATCTTTTTTGGTTATTGGTACTTCTGTCACTAATTTTGTTTCATTTACTTCTGCTGCATAAGATATATTTTTTGTATAATATATACCAAAAATAATAGCTATAACTAATGCTACGGCTATTAAAAATACTAAAATATACATCCATGCTTTTGATTTTCTTACCATATATTTCACCTAATTATATTTTAATATTAAAGTCTAATTTTGTCAATTATTGTATTTAAAATGTAATA
>CALXPX010000081.1 GCA_944390305.1 uncultured Clostridia bacterium | reverse complement strand
TTAGTGCTAATGTTTAAAAAATTTTGAGACATTTTCAAAAATGATTGACATACAGTTAATTTTTTAAGTTTTAAAGCAGGTTAAGTAAAAATTTATTTTTTTCGACAAAATATTGCATTTTTATACAAAACATGATAAATTATATCTAGCGGAATAAATTTATGAAAGTAAATTTAGGAAGCATTCCGAATACCAACTAATTCCGGAGATATTAGAAATAATATCTCCAATTCCTTTTTTAAAATAAAATATATAATATATAAAAATATATGATTAAATTTTTTAATTTAATCATATATTTTTTTTATTTTATTAAACTCAAATTTTCATGTAGTATTACTGGAGAGAAACCAGATATCTCATCATATAACATTCCTTCTGGTATATCATTATATAAATAAATTTTTTTATTTTTCATAAATGCTTCATAAATTTCAATAAAAGTTGCTCCACCAATATAATTTTTTACTCCATGTTTTTCAAAATTTAGTACTAATACTGCATCAACTTTCTTTATTCTTTCTTTACTCATTTTAAACATTTTTTCTTTAAATTCTGCATGCTTTTCTTTTCCTAAACTCCAAGATTCTTTTTCTGCATCCGGATTATTATAACTATTTGGTAATTCTATTTTATGCCCCATTTTTTCTAATTTTTCTTTTATTTCTGGTATTTCTTTATAAAAAGCTTTACTACAAATTATAAGTATTCTCATTAATATTCCTCCTTTAATAAATCCTCTTTCATCTTTTTATCTAATTCTAAATTTTCTTTTTTTAATATAATTGGTTTTCTAGTCTTTAAATTTATAAAGCATAATTCTGTATCTCCTGTTGCAACAATTTCTTTTGTTTTAATATTTGTCATTTCATAACTTATTGTAATTTTTACACCATTATATTTTGTTACTTTTGTTTTTATTTCTATACTATCTCCAAATGTAGAACCATTCTTATATTTGCAATTAACCGAAAGTATAGGTGAACTAATACCCATTTCTTCTAATTTATCAAAACCTATGCCTATTTTATCAAGCCAATCTATTCTTGCTTCTTCCATCCATCTAATGTAATTAGAATGATGTACTAGTCCCATTCTATCTGTTTCATAATATTGAACTTTATGTACGTAATTTTCCATTTTATTTTCTTCCTTTCTTCTTTCTAACAGAATATCCAAATTTACCTATTTTTTTCCCAAGTGAATAATATCCTCCATTTGCATATGCAATAAGCTTACATTTAGATATGTCAAATGCACCCTTATTATCAATGTATTTTTCATCAGCATTTATACATAGAATTTCTGCCATAAACATAGTATGGCTGCCTAAATTAATTTCCTTTTTAACTTTACATTCGATAGATACAGGGCTTTCTTTTATAAGTGGACATTTTACAAAATTAGCTTTTTCTTTTGTAAGATGCATTTCTTTAAATTTATCATATTTGTTTCCACTTCTTACACCACACCAATCTGTCTTATATGCTAAACTTTCTGTTGTTAAATTTATAACAAACTCTTTACTTTTCTTTATTACATCATAAGAATATCTATTAGGTCTTACAGAAATATAACACATTGCAGGATCTGTATTTAAAATTCCAGTCCAAGCTACAGTTATTATATTAGATTTATCCATATCACCTACACTTACCATAGCTGCTGGTATTGGATATTCGAAAGTTCCTGCCTTCCACATTACTTTTCCCATATGTTTCCTCCAATATATAAAATAATACCACGTTTTATTATTTTTAACAATGGTATTATTTTATTTTTATAATTTATTCAAAAACTGTTTTCACTTTTGGAAGTAAATAATGACTTCCTCCCTTTCCTTTTACATTTTCTACCATACTAACAACTAAAAGACCATTTTCATCAAAAGCATTAAACCATCCTATTTCTGTTCCGCTTTCATCTTGTTGATTTTCCTTTATTTCTGCTGTTCCAGTTTTTCCAGCCATCTTTTTTCCTTCTATTTTTGCTTCTTTACCTGTACCAATTTCTACTACTTGAACTAAATCTTCTTTTATTGTATTTGCTATATCATTTGATATAACATTTTGTTTATAATATTTAGTTTCTGTATATTCTAAACATGGCATAACCATATTTCCACCATTTGCAAAACTTGAATAAATCATTGCCATATGTATTGGATTGACAAGCATTTGGTCTTGACCATATCCGCTATTTGCAATTGCAGCATCACTATCCATCTGTCCATATGTAGATTTAGTTATATCTTGCACAAAAGAAATCTTATCATTAAAGCCAAAATTATCTAATCCTTTTTGTAGATTATTTTTTCCTATTTTAAGTGCTGCTTTAGCAAAATATATATTATCTGAATATATAAGTGCATTTCTTAAATTGGCAGGACCTGAGTATGTTGTAAGTGTTGTAACATATAAATCTTTCCAAGAGCTATCATTTTGCCACCTAGTTCCACTTGTTCCAAAATCATCATCTGCCAAAAAGCTATTAGAATTTAATCCTATTGCACCTACAACCGGTTTTAATGATGAACCTGGTACATATGTAGA
This sequence comes from uncultured Clostridia bacterium, assembly GCA_944390305.1. GTDB lineage: Bacteria > Bacillota > Clostridia > TANB77 > CAG-508 > CAG-793. The sequence goes on along the minus strand of CALXPX010000081.1, from coordinate 2,832 downwards.
TAAATAACGGTTATACATAGGTTTCTTTTCATCATTTACAAGATTATTCCATTCCTCATCTGTTACTCCTAAAACAATATCATTTGCATCATATGATGGAGTACTTACTAACGCTATTACCTCTCCTGTATTGTAATTCATTGCAACAGAAGTACCTTCATCATCTTTAAATTCATTATATAATTTCTTTTGAACATTTACATCTATTGTTGTTTTTATATCTTCACCATTTTTCAAGTCTCTTTTAGCAAGAGTTTTTACTTTATTTTCATTTTCATCTGCAATATATATTTCTTCACCATCTATGCCTTTTAATCTATCATTATATGCATATTCTAGTCCTGTTTTTCCTTCTCCATCTTGTACATATCCAGTCAAAATAGATGTTGCTTCTTTATATGGATATACTCTTGAATCAGTATCTGTAATCAATATTCCTTTTATGTTTAATAATTCATTTTTTAAATCTTGCTCATCTTTAGATATTTTTCTAAGTGGTACGAAAGTATCTTCTTTAACATAAGATGCATTTAAAGAATTATTAATTGTATCTTCTGTAATTCCCAGTAAATTTGCTAATTTTGTAATGTCTGTGGTATCATCCATTTTTCCAGGAACTAATCCTACAGAATAAACTTCACCATCTTTAGCTATTGCTATACCATTTTTATCATATATGGCTCCTCTTGTACTTTTTAGATCAGTAACTCTTACTTTATATTCATCCTTTAATTCAGAGAAAATCACACTTGAATTCCAAATTATTTTATAACATCCTTCTACTTTCTTTACTTTTACAGTATTCATAAAATTAATATTTCCTGCTAAAGTATCCATAGAATTATTATATGTTATATTTGTAATACTGCTATCTTCTTCATCTTCTGTATTAGTAATTACTGTTGCAGAAATATTTGTAGCTTCAATTCCTTCATATATATTTTTTACTCTTGTTATAAAATCTTCTTTAGATAAACTAGTTTCTACATATTCATACATACCTTCATAATCTTTATTATTTAGTTTGTCAAAATAATCTTTTAAGCATACAGAAGGCTCTGTTCTATTCATATATATAATTACAGCTACTGCGCCTATTACAAATAAAATAAGAAGCACTATTATAAATTTTTTCATAAAAAATACTCTCCTTTCATTTGAGAGTATTTTATATCATTTAACTTAATTTTTCAATATTAATTTAGTAGACTATTAGTTTACTTTCATAAATTATTTACATTGGTCTATAATAAAGAATCCCTATAATTCCTCCTATATATGTAGTAAAGCTATTTTGTCCAGATACTGTTTCTACTTCTAATGTTCCCATATTTTCACAATTAGTAATGCACTTTTCACCATTAGCACCTAATTTTCCATAGATATCTCCTTTATATAAATTTGTACCATCACTTATAGATTTTATTGTGCCATAATTAATACAGTTATTTATTCTACCAGAATCTGTACACCCTATTATTCCTCCAATTTTTATTTCTTCTGGTATATTATCATCTTGTACTATACTAATATTTCCATAATTTTTACAATCTAAGATTGTAAAAGACTCATATTCTCTACCTCCTGTAATACCACCTACACTACTACTACCTACAGCCGTTATATTTACTTCATTAACACAATTTTCAATAACAGAGTCTCCAACGCAATCCCCAACTATTCCTCCTACATATTCCAACGAACTAGTAATATTACCGGTAACTTTCAAATTCTTTATTTCGCCATCATTTAATCCAGAAAATAATCCAAAACCAATCACTGGATATGCCTCCATTAAGGATATATCTGCATTACTTTGATTAATAACATCATTCATATATAAATTTTTAATGATATAATTATTTCCGTTAAAACTTCCCATGAATCCGTTACCATCATAAGCAATTGGGAAAAATCCACGTCCTGTCGTGAGTTCTGTTTTTAATGGCTCTATTATGTCATTTCTATTTATATCTCCAAATACTGTAGTATATGGATCTACATATGATTCATCTGAATTAAAATCTAAATCTGTATCTAAAGATATATATTCGCCACTAAAACTGTAATTTAATGACCTTTCTGAAAAAGCTACTAAATCTTCTATACTTTGTATTAAATATGGTGATCCTTCTGTTCCATCCCCTTCCATTTCTCCTGGATTTTGATCAATATTGCCTTCATAATAGTCTATAGAAGCTTTATTAGATATTTCTGTTTCCTCAACTGTAATAATATAATTTGTATTTTTATATCTAATTATAATATAACCTTCTTCCTCATTTTCTACTTTAACTTCTATATCTCCTATATTTTCATCATTAAAAAGCATAATATAAAGTGGCATTGCAATGTCTTCTATTTTTTCCATTTTAGTTGCCGATTCTACTGTCATATCATTTTCTGATCTATTTACATTCAGATTCGCTCTATACAATTTTCCCTCTAACTCCATTATACAATCCATTTTCATTTCTTTTTCACTATTTTCTATTGCATATATTCCTTTTATATAGTTAATACCTTGCGTTCCTCCTGGTATATATGAATCTATAATTCCTACTACTTCTTCCATTTTGATTTTTTCTTCTATAGCTGCTAATTCATATCTATCTACTGCATCTTTAGTTCTTGTAAATATTCCATTACTTCCTATTGTAAGATTTATTGCTACTGCTGCTAAGATAAGTAGCACTATTATTGTAATGACTAAGGCTATTAATGTTATACCTTTTATCTGTTTTTTTAACTTTTTCATTTTTTTCTTCATTTTATTCCTCCTATGTAATTTATTTTTTCTAACATTTTTACTTTATATAAAGACACAAAAAA
>CALXPX010000080.1 GCA_944390305.1 uncultured Clostridia bacterium | reverse complement strand
TCTATTACTATATCTATTAGTTTTAAATCTTCTGTAATCTGTTTTTTAGTTTTAGCCATATGTCCTGGGTACCAGTTGATATTAGTCTTATGAAACACCTCTTGATTATTATTTTTTTCCATTTTTTTCACTTCCTTTTTTCTTATTCTTCCTATAGTTTTAAATCCAATATCATCACTATAGTAATCATATAAATTCATTTCATTTTTTCATCTATCGAAATTATAGATATTACCATTAAAGGAAATACTATTTCTAAGAAATTACCTGTTTCGATATAATTTCTATCAAGTCTTGATAAGTCTTTTATAATTATTACATCTATTTTATGATTTTTATATCTTCTAACATCCTTTGAAATTATGGTCTATCAAAATTAGTACACTAATATCCATCAACTATATAATAATCAACTAATTTATATTCTTTATGTTGTTTTAAATAATTATTTATACTTTAACATTACATCAACATATTCAATAATCTATTTTTTTTCTTGTAACATATCTACTATTGGCGGAATCTTTATATCTTTTAAAGGATTACTAATTGCTTGAATCATTCTATTTTGCTCTTTATTTTGTTTTTCTATAGCATCTTGAATACCTGGCGAAATATTAAAACTTTCGACATTGAAAGCATTTTCTTTCACTATTTTAGATATTTCGGTAGCAAATTTACCTAGCTTAATAGTAAATCCTTTTAACAAATCAGTTATTCCAAATTCAAAATCTACCTTAGTTATTTCGCTTTTAATATAATTATACTTTTCCTTCTTACCTTTAACAATAAATCTAGCATTACCTATTACATATCTTCTTTTTTCTACATCTATATCTAAGTTGTATTTTAAAGTTCTAAAACTACAATAAATATTAAATTTTTCTCCTACTTTTTCTACTTTATCAATATAAAAATCTTTTTCATCAAATTCTTCAAATAATATTTGAGTTAATTTTGCTTGCATTCCATCATCACAATAATACTCAATATCCTTAGGGGTATAAGAAATCTTATCGAAATACTTTTTTATTAAATTCTCATTATATAATTCGATCACATCTGTCTTATATAATCCATGCTTATCTATTATATAGTTTAATGAATTTTGTCTATGTGAACCATCGTTTTCCATATATATAATATTTAATTTTGTTGTTGGATGTTTTTCTTTAAATTCTTCTTGAAGTTCTTCTTTACCTTCATTAAATGCTTTATCAGACGTAAAAAAATAAAATTCATCACAATCATCAATATCTTTTGAAAATATAATAGTTTTCCAAATTAGTGCATCTTTAAATCCTGCATCTGTTTTTTTACCTTCTATTGATTTATCAAAAGGTGCTTTTTTCGCTAATGCTTCTTTAACTAAAGTTTCCATTAATTCAGCAGTATATTCTAAATTAAGTAATTTATATTTATCCTTATATTCTTCTTTTTCTTGTTCAAGCTTTTCCCTAATATTATTTTTAGGTAATTCACCTAATAATCCATAACAATTTTCTTTATATTTTTTTTCAAAGTTCTTATATGTTTCATTAAAAGCTAATTCTTTTTGCATTAATAATTCTTCTACAACAATTTCCGGCATATAATAAACCAATTCATTTTTCGATTTAATATTTTTTAATGATTCGATATATTCTGCGTAAATATCTATTACATCTAATGTTTTCTCATTTTCGTATAAATTTTGTTTTTTCAAAATATTTGTATCTGTTGCAAAACCTATTTTCACTTTAACATCTCCTGTTATTTTTTAATAATTTTTTAAATAAATTTGTTTATACCAATTACTATATATACAGAGTTATACAGTAAATTTTTTATTCATTATTCTCAATTCTTTCATCAATATCTATATGAAGATTTATATCTTCTTCTGTTGGTAAGGATTCTAATACATCTTTTGGTAAATATTTTGAAATCTCATATGAGCTTACTCCAATTGGTTTATTAATATCCTTTAATGCATATTCAACTGAAAACTTATCTTTTTCTCTACAAAGAATAATGCCTATACTTGGATTATCTTTTTCATCTTTAATCAAATCATCAACTGCTGATAAATAAAAATTTACTTTACCTGCATATTCAGGTTTGAATTTTGTATTTTTTAATTCTATAACTACATAGCAATGAAGTTTAGTATGATAAAATAGCATATCTATAAAATAATCTTCATTACCAACTGTAAGTTTATATTGATTTCCGATAAAACTAAAGCCATTTCCAAGTTCTAACAAAACAGTTTTAATTTTATCTACCATAGCAAATTCTAATTCGGTTTCAATATAATTTTCTTTTAATATTGTTAAATTTAAAATATATGGATCTTTCATAATATTTTTAGCTAAATCACTTTGAGGATTAATTAATGTTTTTTCAAAGTTATTAGGTTTATCTCCTAAAACTTGTCTTTGGTATAAATCACTTTTAATTTGAAATGCAAGTACGTCATAACTCCATCCATTCTTAACAGTTTGATTCATATACCATACTCGTTTTTCTTCATCTTTTATTTTATCTAAAATCAACATATTATGAGACCACGGAATTTGTGCAGAAGTCGTCTGCACAATTTGACTTTTTTGGCATTCAATATAATATTTTTTCATATTCTTTAAGTTTCTAACAGAAAATCCTTTAATATTTGGGAAAGAAACTTTAAGTTCAATAGCCAATTCATCAATAAACTTATTTCCCCATGATGAATTTTCTTCAATAATTTTTCCAAGATTATAATATAATTTTAATAAACTTTTATTTGCATTTTGAAATATTTCTATTTGTGTATTATTTATTTGATTCTTAATTTCAAATATTATATTTTAAAAATCTTTTTCTAACATACTTTTCATCTCCTTCATTTTAGAATTTTTAAAAGTTAATATAATTCGCAATTACAAATTTTTTTGAATCTTTTTAATATTTTTATACTTAATAATGTAAAATGAAATTAAATAAAATTGCTTGTAAAATAATGGGTTGTATGGAAGTTAATATAATCGGTATATACCAGTTGATGTTCATTGTATTTTCTCTCATCAAGACTTGTGTAGCCTATCTTCTAAATCTTTTGCTCTTTTAGAATTTACTTTATCTCCAACAAACATTATTGCATCTAGCTAGATATAGAACTTCATTTTATATTTTTCCATCAGAAGCAGTTGCCGAGAATTCCTCGGTAACTATATTGTTATCTACTTCATTTTCTTTATTTTTTAATGAAAAGAAACATTATCGGTACTACAATCAAATAATTCAGCTATAGCTTTTCTAGTTAATTTTGTATTAACCATCTTACATAATTCCTTTCGTTTACTAATTTAAATTAACTTTTATAATAAACTCACATGTATATTACGATAAAAGCAATTAAGTTTTCAATCAATTGCTTGCTATTGTTTGATCTTATGTTTATTTAAATTTCACTATACTATTTTTATTAACAGTTCAATATATAATATAATAACATAAAAACAAGTAGTTTTCAACTTACTACTTGTTTTCATGTTTTATTATCCTTGCCCATAAATTTTAATTTTGCTTATACAAAGTATCACTTATACAGCAATACTTATTCCAATTCTATATATGATAATATTTAGAATTAGGATTATACAAAATAAAAAAATATAATTTTTTAATTTTATTTCTTGTTTTATAATTAATTTATTTATTATAAATGATATAATTACTGTTATAATAGCAATTATTAATGTTGGACATCCACGTCCTAAAAACAACTCATATAAATCTTCAATAAAAGTATAATTTGATACTGGATTAGGCATTCTATTTATATATCTATTACTTGATATAAAATAAGTAATTATGCAATTTAAAATAATAAAAGTTCCATTTAATATTATATTTTTTTTATTCATTTATATCTCCTATTATATTACATTTATTTTCTTTTACTATTATTATCAATTATCCATTTTATATCTTCTATTGATTTATCAATATTAAATATTCCATTTCCTACTGGATAAAAAACAGAATAAAACTTGTATTGTTTTTTATTTATTTCTTTTAAAAACAACTTCTTTCTACATTTTGAAACAGAAATCGTTTTATCCAAAACAATAGAACTTACTTGATTTCCAAACAAAACTATTACTTTTGGATCAATTATCTCAATTTCTTTTTCGAATAAACTTAAATATTCCTTATATACTTTATCTGGTAATGGTCTTGCATCTGTTTGCGTACATTTAGCTAAATTGGTAATAAAATATTTATGTTTTTTAACATTAGCATAAACTTCTTTTGCAAAGCTTTCATTCCAATTAATACCTTTAATATCTTTTATTTTTCTATAGATATTTTCATTTAGTAAATTTACTCTGTAAAATAAATCCCATATATTTTTAGTTCCAATCCATGGAGATTTTATTCCTTTCCATTCTTTTGAAGCAGCTATATTCTTTTTTGTAGGATTCATAAATACAAAGCAAATGTCTGGATTTAAAGAACATCCCCCATTATATATTGAATCTAAACTTTTATCACCATATTTCAATTGTAACTTATCATATTCTTTTTCTAGGTCTTCTAATTTCAATATTATCACCAATAATTATAATAAAAATATTTTATAAAGTTTTGTAATTATTTCTATCTGCTCTATCATCAAATTGTCTATCATAATCTTTATTAGTATAAAACCAATCTGTTTTCTTATCTTTTGGTTTTCTTCCTTTATCTACAGATAAATCAAGTAAAACAACAAATGCTAGTACTATTCCTAAAAAAGATGTAAATGCAGTCATATAATCTGCTCCTAAATCTCCTCCACTAAATACAGGCATTACAGCATTAAACAAATCTATTCCAAAATATGCTAAATAAGATAAGAAATATATAATTCCACCAATTAATTTTCTTTTAAAAACTAATACTATACATACTACAGTTACAAATAATAAAATTATTTCCACCGTTAAATTTATTGGTTGAACAAAAAATTCTGCATAGTTTGCAGCTTGATATGCTACTACAACTCTAAATCCCCAATACATTATCATAAACATTGCAACCATCCAATTAGCAAAAGTTCTCATAACATCCTCCTATAAATTATAAATTAATAAAAAACCTTTTGGCAGATTTAAGTCCAAAAGGTTATTTTTTACTAGTCTACAAAATTAAATTCATCTTTAAATTTATCTTTGAATATCTCAAATACTGCATTTAATACATTTTCATCTTCTACACTTATATAAGTTTCTTCATCATTAGCATTTTTAGCTGCTTTTTCTATTTGTAGTATTACAACTTCATCTGGCTCAGAATCTTCTACTTCTTCTGTTGGTAGTAAGATAACATATTCTTCTCCTTCATATTCAATTAAATCTAAAAATTCAAATTTTACATCATTTCCGTCCTCATCTTTTAATATAACGATATTATCTAATTCTTCATTGTTATTCTCGTCCATTTTTATTCTCCTTTCAAATATTCTTATGTGTTATTATTTACACTTTGCTATATCATATACTAAAAAATTCCTTTTAGCAATAGTTTTTTTAT
>CALXPX010000079.1 GCA_944390305.1 uncultured Clostridia bacterium | reverse complement strand
TTTCCATTAGAAGCTGTAAAAACGAATGTACTAGGTACAGACAATGTACTTCAAGCAGCAATTGATGAAGCTGTAAAAAAAGTAATATGTTTATCTACAGACAAAGCTGCATACCCAGTAAATGCTATGGGAACCTCGAAAGCAATGATGGAAAAAGTAATAGTTGCAAAATCTAGAACGGTGGATCCTAAAAAGACAACAATATGTGCAACGAGATATGGAAATGTTATGTGCTCGAGGGGGTCTGTAATTCCATTATTCATTGAACAAATAAAGAATGGTAAACCCCTTACAATTACAGATGCTACAATGACTAGATTTATAATGAGCTTAGAAGAAGCTGTAGAATTAGTAATATTTGCATTTCAAAATGCAGAGGCGGGAGATATAATGGTACAAAAGGCACCAGCTTGTACAATAGGAGTTCTTGCACAAGCTGTAAAAGAAGTATTTGGAGCAGAAAACGAAGAAACAAAAATAATAGGAATTAGACATGGAGAAAAAATGTATGAAACTCTACTTACAAATGAAGAATGTGTGCATGCTATAGATATGGGAAATTTTTACAGAGTACCTTGTGATAAAAGAGATTTAAATTATGATAAATATTTTGTGGATGGAAATGCTGAGAGAACAAAATTATCTGAATTCAACTCAAATAATACTGAGTTATTAACTGTAGAACAAGTTAAAGAAAAATTACTAAAATTGGATTATATAAAAGAAGAATTAGCAAATTGGAAAAAATAAATTAAATTTAACAAAATAATATATACACTAAAAAAGATTTATAATGACATTATGTACAAAATATAAAAAAGATTGGAGTGAGTAATTTGAAGATATTAGTAACAGGTTCAAATGGTTTTATAGGTAAAAACTTAATAGTGGAATTAAGTAATAGGGGATATAACGACATATATAAATGTGATATAAATACTACAAAACAAGAATTAGATGAATATATAGAAAAATGCGAATTTATATTTCATTTAGCTGGAGTTAATAGACCAGAGAATGATGAAGATTTCATGAAAGGAAATTTTGGATTTACTTCAGAAATGTTAGATTTGCTAAAAAAACATAACAATAAAGCCCCTATTGTGATTACTTCTTCAATTCAAGCCGAATTAGATAACCCATATGGAAAGTCAAAAAAAGCAGGAGAAGACTTGATGTTCAATTATGAAAAAGAAACTGGGGCAAAAGTAATGCTATATAGATTACCAAATGTATTTGGCAAATGGTGTAGACCAAATTATAATAGTGTAATCGCAACATTCTGTTATAATATCGCAAGAGATATGTCAATTAAAGTAAATAATCCAGAAGTTGTATTAAATTTAGTATACATAGATGACGTAATAGAGGAACTAATTTCTAATCTTAATCAAAAAGGACATGTAAAAGATAAATTTTATTATGTTCCAATTGTATATACGCAAAAATTGGGAGATATAGCTAATTTAATATATTCGTTTAAGAAATCAAGAGATAATCTTTTACTTCCAAATATGCAAGATGGTTTTATAAAGAAATTATACAGTACATATTTAAGCTACTTACCAGAAAAAGAATTCAGTTATCCTGTTAAAATGAATATTGATGAAAGAGGTTCTTTTACAGAGCTATTAAAAACGGATGAAAGAGGACAAGTTTCAGTAAATATAGCTAAGCCAGGAATTACTAAAGGAAATCACTGGCATCATACTAAAAACGAAAAATTTATAGTGGTCAGTGGAAAAGGAAAAATTAAATTTAGAAAAATAGGGAGTGATGAAGTAATAGAGTATAATGTTAGCGGGGATAAAATAGAAGTAGTTGATATTCCAGTTGGATACACGCATAGCATTGAGAATGTAGGAGATACAGATATGGTAACTATAATGTGGGCAAACGAAGTTTTTAACCCAGATAAGCCAGACACATATTATTTGAAAGTATAATTAATGAAATGTTTAAAAGGGGGCATACAAGTGCAGAAAAACAGAGAGAACGAAGCTAAACTTCAAAACACAAAAACTGTTGATACTCTAAGAAAGCAAGATATATTAAAAAAAAATGCATTGAAAAATAATAGACAAGGATTAAATTATGAACCAAAGGGAGACGTTTCTTTAGATTATAGAGAAAAGGTTGTTATATTAATTCCTTCTTTAAATCCAGATGAAAGACTAACAAAATTGATAGATGAATTATTAAATAATGATTTTAAAGACATAATTGTAGTAAATGATGGCTCTCCAGAAGAATATAATAAATATTTCAAGAACATTGAAAATAAAATTATTGTACTAAAGCATATGGTAAATTTAGGTAAAGGAAGAGCTTTAAAAACAGGCTTTAATGAATTTTTAATAAGATTTCAAGATAAATGTGGCATTATTACAGTTGATTCTGATGGACAACACAAAATTGAAGATATAACAAAAGTTGCTAAAACATTAGTGAAAAATAAAGAGAGCTTAATATTAGGTTCAAGAAATTTCAATTTGGCAAATGTACCTTTTAAAAGTAAATATGGAAATAAAATAACAAGAAGCATATTTAAGTTTTTAACAGGATTAAATGTTTCTGATACACAAACAGGATTAAGAGGAATACCAACCCAATATATAACAACATTAATGAATGTCCCAGGAGAAAGATTTGAATTTGAAATGAATATGCTAATGGAGTCTAGAGAGAATAATATTGATATCATAGAAGAAATGATTGAAACAGTATATATTCAAGAAAACAAATCTTCACATTTTAATCCATTTAAAGATTCTTTAAAGATATATACAATTTTTTTGAAATATATTTTCTCATCTATAATATCATTTATTGTTGATATTATAATATATAAAATAATTTTTAATTGCATAATAAATTATATAGCTAATTACGCAATAATTATTGCTACGATTATTGCTAGAATAATATCTTCATTAGTTAATTATAGTGTTAATAAAAATACGGTGTTTAAATCATCAAACAATAAATCTATTATTAAATATTACATACTATGCTTTATACAAATGATAATTTCAGCAGTATCTGTTACAACTATATATAATCTTCTTAACAAAAGATATGAAGTTATAATAAAACTAATAGTTGACAGCATAATATTTTTAATTAATTTTAAAGTTCAAAAAGAATGGGTATTTCGAAAGGAGAAGAAGAAATGAGCTATATAATTATTTTTTTAATAGTAGCTTCAATAGCAGCATTTTTAGCTAAAGCTTTTAACAAAAAAATAGATATAACGATTCCTATTTCTGTAATGCTTATTGTTTTGATTATATATCCTTTTGGATTTTTTTACAGATTGGATATAGGTGTATATGTGGTAGAATTTGTCGCTGCTGCTTCGTTATTATATTTAATATACAGATTTATAAAAAGTATAATAAAAAAAGATATTTTAGATTTTTTTAAGAATCTTTTCACACCAGGACTTGTAGTATATATTCTATTTTATATTTGCTTTATTTATATAAATAGGAAAAGATTATTTTTTAATTGGGATGAATTTTCTCACTGGGGAACAATAGTTAAAAATATGTTTTCATTTAACTCATATGGAACCAATCCAGAAACAATTTTAATTTTTAGGTCATACCCACCTTTTACTGCTATATTTGAATTTTTTACTCAAAAAGTGGTTAATTCATACAGTGAAGGAAGAATTATTATTGCAATGAATTTAATATATATATCGATGGTTCTACCTGTATTTGAAAATATAGAATGGAAAAGAGGATTAAGTAAATTATTAATATACGTACCAATTATATTTATATTACCACTATTAATGTACAGTAATTTTTATACGACAATATATGTTGATGGTATATTGAGTATATTTTTTGCATATATACTATATATTTATTTTACAAAGAAAAATAATTGTATGATAAAGCATATAAGTATATGTCTAGGAATAATCTCACTACCTTTAATAAAAAATGCTGGGGCAGGTCTAGCTATTTTAGCATTACTTGTTATCTTTGTAGATATTATATATTGGCATAGAAAAAACAAAGAAGATAAAAAGGTTTTCCATAGGAACCTATTATTCTTAATGCTATATGTTGTATGCTTGATTATAGGAAAATATTCTTGGGATATACATGTAATGGTAACTAATACCCATATATCATTTGATACTGATAAAATTTTAATTAGTAATATTATTTCGCTAATCTTTGGTAATGGTGAAGAGTATCAGTATACAGTCATACGAAATTTTGTGAAACAATTCTTCATAGAGCCTATTGATATAAACGTCGGTAAATTAACAAATTTTACAATATTATTAATATTTATTTTATATAGTATATATATGGCACATTTAATATATAAAAGACAAGGAGATACATTGTATAAAAGATATATATTAACAAGTATAATGCTGACTATATGTTATATTATATATATGCTTGCTTTATTGGTATTATACTTGTATAATTATACAGAATATGAAGCGATAAATTTAGCTTCATATAGCAGGTATTCATGTATGTTTCTTCTAGGCATGTATGCATTTAATACATTTTTAATATTTGAAAACATTACTGAAATAAAAAGAGATAAACTTAATTATCTTATATTATTTGTAATAATTTTTTCAGTATTGCCTATAAATTCATTAAAAAAACTATCAATAGACAATAAAACGTCAATACAAAACACTATTTCCACTAGAGCAAAATATTCTCAAATACGTAAATATAAAAGTATATTAAACAAAGATGATACTGTGTATTATATTTCTTGCGGAAGTAAAGGCTATGACTATCATGTTTCAAGATATGAACTTATTCCATATGAGCTAGAATCAATGCCAAGCTGGAGTTTGGGAACGGAAAGATATGAAGGGGATATATGGTCGAGGAATATTTCATTAGAGAGTTTGAAATCCACTTTTATAAATAACAATGTGACTTATGTGTACATATTTAATGCAGATGAAACATTCAAAGAAATATATTTCGAATTATTTGAAAGTAAAAACAATATAAAAAACAAAACAATGTATAAGGTGGAAATGGAAAAGGAAAATTTAAAGTTAGTAGAAGTAAATTAGGAGGATTATATGAAAAAATTAAAATTGATGACAATAATAGGAACTAGACCTGAAATAATAAGACTTTCTGCAGTTATAAAATGCGCAGACAAATATTTTAATCATATTTTAGTGCATACAGGACAAAATTATGATTATACTTTAAATCAAGTATTTTTTGAAGATTTAGGATTAAGAGCACCAGACTATTATTTGGATAGTGTAGGAAAAAATCTAGGAGAAACAATGGGAAACATAATTGCTAAATCTTATGAAGTATTACAAAAAGAAATGCCAGATGCAGTATTATTACTAGGAGATACAAACTCTGCACTAGCTGCAATTTCTGCTAAAAGATTAAAAATACCAATCTTCCATATGGAAGCAGGAAATAGATGTTGGGATTGGAATGTTTCTGAAATGATAAATCGCAAAATTGTAGATCATATTTCAGACATAAATTTACCATATACAGAACATTCAAGAAGATATTTGTTATCTGAGGGAATCGATGGAAAAACTATATTTGTCACAGGTTCTCCTATGAGAGAAGTTTTAAGAGATAATATTGACAAAATAGAAAAAAGTGATATATTAAATAAGTTGAAATTAGAGAAATATAAATATATTCTTCTATCAT
>CALXPX010000078.1 GCA_944390305.1 uncultured Clostridia bacterium | reverse complement strand
TCGCTCTAATATTATTTGAAATTATATATTTTACGGAATATATATACAGTAAAGTATGAGGATATATTAAAGGTATTTATCCCTTCCTAATAAAGGTAAATATATATTAATAATACTTATAACTAATGTGAAAAGATAAGCATTATGCTAATATAAAGAAATTAAGAATGAATGAGGTATTTATTTTTGTAAAAGTAAAAGAAATGAAAATTGTATTATTAAGTTTTGAGAGCCATAAGTTATTTAAAGAAAATAGACGAAAAAAGAGTATTTTAATAAAACAGGAGCAGAATCTTTGGATAAAACATTGATTTATCGCATAAAATATAGTATCAAAGTATTAGAAAGTAATTAATAAGGATTGCTATGTGATGAACGAAAGTTCCAGTAAAATTGCTATGAGAGGCAACTAGTTAGAAATAATTAGTTGCCTTTTTTAGTTTATAGCTTTGAAATTGCATTTCTTGCTAATTCATCACATCTATTGTTGTATTCATTATCTGCATGACCTTTTACTTTGTGAAAAGTTACTTTATGGATTTTGGTTAAGCTATAAAGTTCTTCCCATAATTCTCTATTTTTTACAGGTCCTCCACCAGATGTTTTCCATCCTTTTTTGAGCCAGCTATAAATCCAGCCTTGATTAAAACAGTTAATGACATAAGCACTATCACTATATAAGTCAACTTCACAAGGAAATTTTAAAGCTTTTAAAGCTTCGATTACGGCTGTTATTTCCATTATATTATTTGTTGTATTTTTTTCTCCTCCAGATAATTCTTTTTTATTTTCATTATATATAAGTATGCAACCCCAACCACCAGGACCAGGATTTCCAGAGCATGCTCCATCTGTATATATTGTAATTTTTTCCATAAAACCTCCATAAACATTGATAAAATTTAAGTTTTATGATATTATATCAATAAAATAATAAAGGTTCAAGAGTAGGAGGTGTTAATCTTTGAGTAAAGTAGTGGGAATTGTTGCTGAATATAATCCATTTCATAATGGACATGTATACCATATACAAAAAACAAAAGTTCAAACTGGCGCAGATTTTGTAGTAGCTATTATAACAGGTAACTTTACTCAAAGAGGAAATACTTCTGTTGTAGATAAGTGGGAGAAAACAAAAATGGCATTAAATGGTGGAGTTGACCTCGTTATTGAACTTCCTACTATTTATAGTATTTCTAGTGCAGAAAACTTTGCAAGTGGTGCAGTAAAGATTTTAAATAAACTAGGAATTATAGATATGATATCTTTTGGAATGGAAGCAAAAGACATTTCAGATCTAAATAATATAGCAAATGTATTATATGAAGAACCTAAAGAGTTTGTAAGTATTTTAAAAGAAGAAATAAAAAAAGGAAATTCATATCCAAAAGCTAGAGAAATTGCCTTGCTTAAGTATTTAAATGACATAAAAAGATATGAAGATGTTTTAAAAGGATCTAATAATATTTTAGCTATTGAATATCTAAAAGCACTTAAAAAATGTAAAAGTAACATTATACCAATAGGGATTAAAAGAGAAAAAGTATATTATAATAGTACAAAAATAATTGATGAGTATGCTAGTGCAACTGGTATTAGAAATTTACTTATTAGAAATCAAATAGAAGAAATAAGAAGAGTCGTTCCACCAAATACTTTTAGTATACTTCTTAATAATATAAGAGAAGGAACTTCTGCACTAGATATAACAGCATATAGTTCAGAGATATTATATAAACTAAGAACAATGTCAATTAAAGAAATCGCTAACTTGCCAGATGTTAGTGAGGGACTAGAAAATTTAATAAAAGAAGTATCTGGAAGGACTAATAATTTAATAGAATTAATAAATAATATTAAATCTAAAAGATATACACAAACTAGAATTCAAAGAATTTTACTTTATGCATTACTAGGAATTACAAAAAAAGATATGTATCTTTCAAAAAAAATTACGCCATATGTACGTATACTAGGTTGTTCAGATAATGGAAAAATTTTATTATCTCAAATAAATAGAAATGTAAAAGTGATTACTTCTTTAAAAAAGTTTGAAAATGTAAATAAAAATAAAAAATTAGCTAGACTTTTAGAAATAGATAAAAAGGCAACTGATATTTATACTTTAGGATATAAAAGAAATTCAAAAGCCAACTTAGATTATACAAAAGGATTAATATTACAGTAATATGTCAAGAATATTAATTTTTGGTTACACTAATTGAAAAAGAATTTATATTGAAATATAATTTACAAAAGAGGAGGAAGCAAAATGGAGGGAGAAACATTTGCATCTTATATATTAAGAGAAGTAGATTGGGCAAAGAAACTCGAGATAATGTATTATTTAAAGAAAAAAACAGGAATTTATTATGATAATACAGTTATATTTAAAACTCTTATACTTAAGCAGTTTTTGGATTATTTAAAAGAATTTCATCCAGAAGAAAAACTTGATGAAAACTTAACAATAACAGCTAGACTCCTTTGTGATTGTATGAAAAAAGAAAATTCTACAGATCTAGATGATATTAAAAATTATGCAAAAGAAGGAGCAGAATATTTAGTTAAATTAGGATTTGACCAAAGGTTTTGCAGAATTTGCGAAGGTGTTAATAGATATACAATATCTGAAAATAGAGAAAATGAAAGTGATATATTAGAGCTTTCAGATCAATTTGGTGGTATGCTATTAGATAGACCAGAAAGAGTAGGATTTAAACCTGATGAAGCTTTAGTATTGCTTCAATTTAGAAACTTAAAAGATAAGTTTAATAAATATATAGATAAGTTTGCTGAATTTGTAAATTATATGAATAATATAGAAATACTGGAGTGGGAAGCAAAACAATATGATGGAATTGATGATAGAATTGCAATTAATTCTTCTCCTAGTATTTATGAAAGAGCATTGGAAATGATAAAGGAATATAAATTTAAATTAGAGCAAAAGGAAAATTTTGGAGTGAAAGATTTTACAGATGATATGTTAGGAGAGATAAAAAAATCTGTAGATGGTAGAGAAACAATTGGTGATTTACCTGAAGAAAAAAATACAATATATATAGAACAAAGCAATAGTTCAAACTAAAGAAAAAATGGGTCATGCGCATGGCATGCCTATTTTTATTGAAAATTTATGAAATAATTAAAAAGGAGTAAAAATATGAATGAAATATTTGCAGATTTACATGTACATATAGGAAGAAGTGAAAATGGAAAACCAATAAAAATAACTGCTGCTAAATCTCTTAATTTTGCTAATATTGCTAAGGAATGCTTTGAAAGAAAAGGAATAGATGTAGTTGGAATTATAGATTGTGCATCTCCTTATGTAATAGAAGACATAGAAAATTTCTTAAAAACAGGAGAGGCATATGAAATAGAAGATGGCGGAATTATATACAAAGATAAAATATGTATAGTATTAGGAAGTGAAGTAGAAACAACAGAGATAAGAGAAAATGGTAAAAAAGGATGTGCACATAATCTTTGCTATTTTCCAACATTAAAAGACATAAAAGGATTTTCTAAAGAAATGTCTATGCATATTCATAATATAACATTAAGTACTCAAAAATCAGATTTATCTGGATATGATTTAATAGATATAGTACAAAAATATAATGGAGTATTAATACCTGCTCATATATTTACGCCATTTAAGAGTTATTATGGCAATTGTACTGAAAGATTAGAAAGAATTTTTAAAGAAAAATATGAAAAGATATTTGCAGTAGAACTAGGTTTAAGTGCAGATACATATATTGCAGATGAAATTAGAGAATTATCCAATAAAAATTTTATCACAAATTCAGATGCACATTCACTTCCAAAAATTGCAAGAGAATATAACAAATTATTAGTTAAAGATATTAGCTTTAAAGAAATAATTAAAGCTATAAAAATGGAAGATAATAGAAAAATAATGGCTAATTACGGTCTTGATCCGAAGCTTGGAAAATATAATAGAAGTTTTTGTGAAGATTGTAATTTGTCAATAGAAACTCTACCTCCAGCAATAAAATGTGATAAATGTGGCAGTAGTAATATAACAATGGGAGTTTATGATAGAATAGAGATTATAAAAGATGGTAAGTCTATTAGTCCAGATTTTAGACCAATATATAATTATCAAATACCATTAGGATTTATGCCAGGTGTTGGTGGAAAGACAATAGAAAAACTATTAGAACATTTTGGAACAGAAATGACTATACTCCATAAACTTACGAAAGATGACATCGAATCTGTAGTAGGAAGTAAACAAGCAGAAATTATTGATGCATCAAGGAAAGGAAATATACATATCCATGCTGGTGGAGGAGGAGTATATGGTAAACTTCAAGTAGGATAAATTATTAGTTCTATTTTTCCTTTTATTGAATAGATATTATGTATTAGGAGGAATAGGATGAAGAACTTCAAAAAGACTATCAAAGAACATGTTGCAAGAAATATAAGAATATATACAATCTTAATCATAATTTTCTTTGTTGGATTAATTATAGGAATTGTTGTAGTAAATAATTCTAATGAAACTCAAAGGGCAGAAATAAGTGAATATATAAATACTTTTATTAATGACCTTAAAAATGGAGCTAAACTTGATTATTTTAAATTATTGAAAACATCATTTGGAAATAATTTAATAACTGTCATTATTTTATGGTTTATGAGTTCAACAGTTATAGGAATACCTATTGTATATGGAGAGATAGGATATAAAGGATTTTGTTTAGGATATACAATATCTTCAGTTGTAGCTACATTAGGAACTGGTAAAGGAATACTTTTTGTTTTAACATCTATGTTACTACATAATATAATTTTTATACCATGTTTATTATTACTTGCAGTAAGTGGAATAAACTTATATAAATCTATTATAAAAGATAGAAGGAAAGAAAACATTAAAATTGAAATAATAAGACATACTATTTTTTCTCTTATAATGCTTGCTGCGCTTTTGATTTCGTCATTTGTAGAAACATATATAAGTAGTAATTTATTAATTAGTATTGTAAAATATTTATAAAAAGTCTTTACTTTTCAGTCATAATTTGATATAACATAATAAGTTTAAGTAAAGAATAAAAATTTAAAAGAACAGGGGAGCAAAAATGGATAAACAGATTAAACTTTTTTTAGAATTCTTACAGAACGATAAAAAATTGTCAAATAATACTCTACAATCATATAAAAGAGATATTATGCAATTTAGAGATTATGTAAATAAAAATAATATAAATTATGCAAAAGCAAAAGAAGATGACATAAAAGATTATTTAGAAGAGATACAAAAAGAAGGAAAAAAAACATCAACAGCTTCAAGAAGTTTAGCATCAATAAGATCTTTCTATCAATTTTTGTTAAGAACTAAAAAAGCTAAAGGAGATCCTACAGTTTCAATACAGTCTCCTAAAATAGAGAAAAGAACACCAAGTGTACTTACATCAGAAGAAGTAGAACTTTTACTTGATCAACCAAAAGATGTTGATTTAAAAGGTACTAGAGATAAAGCAATGCTAGAATTTGCTTATGCAACAGGTATGAAAGTAACTGAAATTATTGATTTAGATATAGATGATGTTAATTTC
Source organism: uncultured Clostridia bacterium (assembly GCA_944390305.1). Taxonomy (GTDB): domain Bacteria; phylum Bacillota; class Clostridia; order TANB77; family CAG-508; genus CAG-793. The sequence continues at coordinate 237 of CALXPX010000078.1, read as the reverse complement.
GAAGAAGATACGGTAACTTGTGCAAATGGTAAAAAAACGAGAACTATTCCACTTGGAGCATTAGCAGAAAAAGCATTAAGAGAATATGTAGAGCAAGCAAGACCAATTTTAATTAAAGATGAATCAAATAAAGCATTATTTGTTAATGTAAATGGTTCAAGACTTACAAGACAAGGTTTTTGGAAAATTGTAAAGTATTATAAAGAACAGGCACATATAGATAAAGATATTACTCCT
>CALXPX010000077.1 GCA_944390305.1 uncultured Clostridia bacterium | reverse complement strand
TTCTTCTAATAATTCATCACTATATCTCACTTTAAACAATCCTTCTTTTTACTCATACTTATATTATTCGACATATGTAAACTAAATCCTTCTTAAGAATGTCATACTTAAATAAATTATGTAAATTTTTGTAAATTAACATAATTTATTTTTTAGCCAAGAAAAAAAGATACTTATGTACCTTTTTTCTCTAATTACGTTTAAGCATTTGCTGCTCCATCAAAAGGAATAAATTTATTAACTGCATTTTGTTTAAAATCTATTTTTGCTTCTGTTGGAACTCGATATTCTTTATAAGACATTTCAATTTTATTATCTATTAGTTGTTCTATTTCTTCTTTAGAAGAATGTTCTGCTAAAACTAATTCACTAACTAAAATTTGTTTTGCATTAACAAGCATCTTCTTTTCTCCTGTAGATAGACCCCCTTTTTCTTTTTGCTTAAAACTTAAGTTTCTAACTACATCTGCTATTTCGTATATGTCTCCTGTTTTCATTTTTTCTAAGTTGTCTCTATATCTCTTGTTCCAATTATTAGACATTTCAGTCTCATCCTTCTCTAAGACTTCTAATACATTATTAGCACTTTGCTTATCTATTATGCTTCTTACTCCCATAGATTCAGCTTTTGCAGTTGGAACCATAACCATAACCTCTCCAGGCATTTCGATTACATAGTACTGCTGTTTTTCACCTAAGATCTCCTTTTCTTCAATTGCATTAATTTTTCCCGCTCCATGCATTGGATATACTATATTATCACCTATATTAAACAATTAAAGTCACTCCCTTCCAACTTTTTTGTGTTATATAAGAGTAAACTTCTCCTCTTTTTACCACATTAATATTATATCACAAATTTAAGAATAAGTAAAGGAAATTTTTTATTTTTTTCCTTATAAAAATAGTATCTCCTTTTTTGAAGATACTATTTATCATTGTTTAATTTTATTTAAAATTTCATTTTTTTACGTTTATTATATATTATTATTCCTGTTATTCCTAATCCTAATATTCCTGCTATAAATATGTAAGACATTTCTCCTGTTTGTGGCAGTTTAGTATCAGGAACTGTTGTATTGTCTATAGGTTCATCCTTTTCTACATTACTTTTTCTACCTACTATTACTTCACATGTAGCTGTATATCCTCCATCTTCTGTTTCAGCAGTTATTGTTGCTCTTCCTTCTGATACAGCAGTTATTCTACCATTTTCAACAGTTGCAACTTTTTCATTATTACTTGTCCATATAATATTTTTATTTGTTGCATTTGAAGGTACAACTGTAGCTGTTAATGTATAATTATCCCCTGTTTCCATATTTAAAGTAGTTCTATCTAAAGTTATGCTTTCTACTTTTATTTCATTTTCTTTAGTACCATTTATAGTATATATTTCTTCATCATAATAAGTATTACCATCTTTCGTTTCTAATTTAGCCCATATTACCATTGCTTTTTGACCTGAAAATGTAGATAAATCAAGTTCAAAGTTACCATCTGTTGTTTCCAACCAATTCTCTTCTACAAAAGTTGGGGTTAAATCATCTACCTTTTTATTTATTTCATCTACTTTTGTATTATTTTCTTCGACTTTTTTGTTATATTCATCTACTTTATTATTATAGTTTTCTAAAGCTATATCATATTTATCTTTTGCCTCTTCTATTTCTTCTTGCTCTGCTTGTGAATCTACCAAAGCTTGATACTCTTCATAAGCCTTATCTACATCTTCTTTTAAATTATTTTTTTCATTATCTAATTTTTCTAATTCTTCACTTATAATGTCTAATTCTTTTTTACCATCATTTCTTATATTCTCTACTTGTTTTGCATCATCATTTGAAATTTGGATAGCTTGATAATATAATGATTGTACTTCTTCTGTACTACTCACATCTATTGCCCCTTTACCATTTACCAATAGCATAGGTAACCAAATTACTGACTCTGGATCTAATTCCACATCATGTGCTTTTACTTTAAATGGTATTAAAGAAATTAATGTTACTAATAATATAACTAATATAGCTTTTGTTTTTCTCATTTACATTCCCTTCCTTTTCTTTTGATATATTTTCATATATTTACTTTATTAAAGCATAAACAAAATATTTAATCTAATTTTTCTACAATATTTTTACTGTCTTTATATATACTATTTTCTTTTATAACACCTCTTACTGAAGAAAGTGGATAAACATTAGTGTTTTTCCCTATTATAGTTCCTGGATTTAATACACTTCCACATCCAATTTCTACATTATCTCCAATCATAGCACCTATTTTTTTTATTCCAGTTTCTATTTTTTTATCTCCCATTTTTATAACAACTAATTTTTTATCTGATTTTACATTAGAAGTAATAGAGCCTGCTCCCATATGTGCTTTATATCCTAAAATAGAATCTCCTACATAATTATAATGAGGAACTTGAACTTTATTAAATAAAATTACATTTTTTAATTCTGTAGAATTACCTACTACTGCTCCTTCTCCTATTATTGCGTTCTTTCTTATAAATGCACAATGTCTTACTTCTGCATCTTTACATATAATACAATTTTCACCTATATATGCTGAATCATATACTTTAGCTGTTTTATGAATCCAAATATTATTATCTTTTTTAATATATTCTTCCTTATTTAAAGTTTCTCCTAATTTTAATATATATTCTTCTATATGTTTTAATACTTCCCAAGGATATTTATATTTTTCAAGTAATTCTTTAGCTATAGTCTCATTAAGATTAAATAAATTAACAATTTTACATTCTTCCATTTTCATTATTCTCCCAATAATTATTATATAATTCTGTAGCTGTTTGAGGACTATCCTGTCCTTCCGCATTTTTTACAGGTGCAAAATCTTCTTCTCTTCTTCCACGAAGAATAGAAATATCATCAAAAAATACAAATCCGTCAAATATGAATGCCTCATATTTATAAGCATTTGGTTTTGTCACTTTAACCATTTTACCACTTTCGTCCAAATATGGTGCCTTCTTATGAGCACTATGATATGGCAAAGTATTTTCACTTATTTTTTCTAATGCTTCTATACTATATAAATTACACATTATATGTGATTCTCCAAATAGAAGCTCACCATCTTCATCAGTTTCTTTTGCCATCTCTGTTGGAAGTTCTGTATATTCTATAACAGCAGGCTTATTATTTTTCTTACAAAATACTCCTACTGGTTCTTCTGGGCTTCTTTTCACAACAGATTTTGAGCCTATTTTATTTCCTTCAAAAACTGTAATTCCTAGAAGAATTGGATCTACCATATTAAGTAGTGCATTATCTACTGAGCCTATAAAAATCCATTTTATATTTTTACTTTTCATATCATCTAATATTCCAGCTTTTTTCATGGATTTATATATACATCCATTTCCATCTGCTGCATATTTTATATGAAAATTTTTATCCATTAATAATTTTCCATCTTCACTTACTAAAGGCAAATTTCCTTGTTTAAAAAATCTAACTTTGTCTTTAGAAAGTCCAAAGAAATTATTTTCTTCAAAAAACTCTACTGTTCTATCATTATTTTCTGTACTAGTCATTATATACCAATTCAAAGAAATTCCATACTTAGAATTTGCTCTTTTTATTCCATCTGCTAAAATTTCAAATAATGATTTTGGTTTTGGTTTAACATTTAAAATATATGTACCCTTAGGTCCATCATGTCCAAGTCTTGTTCCTTGTCCACCAGCCATAGTAACTACAGCATATTCACCATTTTTTATTATTTCTTCTCCTATGTTTTTGTATTTGTCAAATTCATCTTTTGCTATCTTATATTTATCTACAAATTTAGTATGTTCTATAATACAACTTTCTATCGCTTTATCATTATCTCTACTACTTATACTATATAACTCTTTAATAGTTTTAAAATCTAAATTCAAAATATCATCAATTAATTCTTCTCTTTGATTCTCATTTGCCATATCAAGATATTTTAATAAATGTTCTTGATTGTTTTCTTTTAAAATATCAATATAATTATTAGCCATATTTTAGCCTCCCTCTTTAAGTATCTTCGCTATTTTATCACATTTGTATATAATATGCAATAAAAAGTAATTTTGACTTTTTTTATTATTTAGTCATAACTTTCAAGATGGCCAAATATACTTTAATAAAGTTTTGTTACAAATCTTCTTTAGGAGGTAAAAATGGAGGACAATTTAAAATTATATCAGGATATATCAAATCGTACAGATGGAGATATTTATATAGGTGTAGTAGGTCCTGTAAGAACTGGTAAATCTACATTTATAAAAAACTTTATGGATTTATTAGTTATACCTAATATAGATAACTCTTACAAAAGAGAAAGGGCATTAGATGAACTGCCACAAAGTGCTTCTGGTAGAACAATTATGACAACAGAACCCAAATTTGTTCCAAATGAAGCTGTTGAAATAACATTAGATAATAATGTTAAATTTAGAGCTAGATTAGTTGATTGTGTTGGTTATTTAGTTAATAATGCTATAGGGTATTTAGAAGATGATATGCCAAGAATGGTCAAAACACCTTGGTCTGATGAAGAAATACCATTTGGTGATGCTGCTGAAATTGGCACTAAAAAAGTAATTCAAGATCATTCTACTATTGGGATATTAGTAACTACTGACGGAAGTTTTTCTGGAATATCTAGAGATGACTATATTTTAGCCGAAGAAAGAGTTGTAAGAGAATTAAAAGAAATCAATAAACCTTTTGTTATAGTATTAAATACAGTAGCACCTTATTCTGACTACTCTAGAGATTTAGCTAATTCTTTGGAAGAAAAATATGGATGTCCTGTAATACCTACAGATTGTTCTAACCTTTCTTTATATGATATAAATGAAATCTTTAGTAAAGTATTATATGAATTTCCAATTGAAAGAATCAATATTTCATATCCAAAATGGGTAGATGCATTAGATGAATCACATTGGCTAAAGGTTGAATTAAATAAAGAAATAAAGCAAACATTTTCTGGAATATCTATCATAAAACAAGCTAATTTTGCTGTATCAAGTATGCAAAATACAGATATTATAACTTCTACAACAATTACAGAAATAAACCTTGGTACAGGTAATGTAACTTTACAAATTAATTTAAAAGATGATTTATTCTATAAAGTTCTAACAGAAGTATCTAAAGTAAATATAACTAATGAATTTGATCTCTTTACTGCTTTTTATAATTTTTCATTAATAAAAGGAGAATATGATAGAATAGCACCTGCCTTAGAAGAAGTAAAGTCTAAGGGCTATGGTATTATAACACCATCAATGGATGATTTAATATTAGATGAACCAGAAATGGTAAAACAAGGTTCTAAATTTGGAATAAAATTAAAAGCTAAAGCACCTAGTATACATATGATATTAACAAATGTAGAAACTGAAGTTTCACCTATTGTAGGAAGTGAAAAACAATCAGAAGAATTAGTAAAATATCTATTAGAAGAATTTGAAAGTGATCCTAAAAAAATATGGGAATCTAATATATTTGGAAAAAGCTTACATGAACTTGTAAATGAAGGTCTTCAAAATAAATTAGAAAAAATGCCAGAAGATGCTCAAATGAAACTTCAAGAAACTCTAGAAAGAATTGTAAATGAAGGTGGCGGAGGACTTATCTGCATCATACTTTAATAAAAAATTAAAATCAGGTTAGACTTTGTCAAGTAAAGTGTGTAATTTTTTTTGAAAGTTTAAAATTTTTATAAAGTCAGTGACTAAATCAAGTCACTGATTTTGTAATTTAATGAAGTATACATAATATCAAACATAGAGTTCATTTAATAAAGCCATGCTTGATTTTATCCAATTTTTATGGCAGATTTATATATTTTCATATTTT
>CALXPX010000076.1 GCA_944390305.1 uncultured Clostridia bacterium | reverse complement strand
TCAATACATTTATATATATCTATACTATCTACTGAAAATCTTTCAAATTCATAATAATCATCTTTGTTTATATCTTCATTTTCTAATGTTATATATCGTTTATTTTTCTTTATATATAATAAAGACTCATTAATTAAAATTCTATAGAACCATGTTTTCACATATTCTTTATGTTTAAGTTTATCTAAATTTTCAAGTGCTTTTATTATTGCCTCTTGAAGAACATCTAAAGCTGCATCTCTTTGCATTGTATAACTATATGCAATTCTATAAAATTTTTCTTCATTTTTTCTAATATATTCTATCAATATTTCCTTAGTATCTGTAATCATATTATTGCCCCTTATGACTTTTATAAATAATATATAAATATTTTTCTTATCTTGTTATATCTCTTATTTTCTTTATTTACTAAAAATATAATAATATATCAAATTGCTTTTTAAATCAAATTCAATTTTTTAATAATTTTCTATTACATTTATTAGATTATATAAAATACATAAAAGTTTAAAAAATAAAAGCTAATTTAGAAATTAACTAAAACTAGCTTTAAAGCACATTATTTTAAGTATTTTACAGAAGAAAATAATAAATCTACTAATAGCATCAAAACTAATAAAATAAGTATAATATTTCCATATTTATGCTTAATTTTTCTTCTAATTTTCAGTATTGTTTTTTCCACAAAAGGATGCATTACCTCTATTAAAAAAATTCCCATAAGTCCCCAAAGGATAGAATATGCCAAACTAACTCTTCCTTGCAAATTCAAAAAATCGTCTGTATAGTCCCACCATCTAAGACCAAAGATAACTTCTAGAATATAAGAAGCCATATATTCAAATATCGTAAAAGCTATTGCTGCTACAAAAAACTCTTGTATAGGTTTTCCCTTTACATTCTTAAGTAACATTATTAAAATCAATGCTCCAAATCCATAAATAGGGCAATATGGTCCAAATAAAAAACCTCTATTAACAAATTTTCCATGAACTAAAAAAGCATATATTGTTTCTAATATCCATCCTATACAAGCATATGTAAAAAAGTATATTAAATAATCCTTTATTTTATCTTTTTTATTTTTTACAACTATTAATTCTTTCATTAAATAGTCCCCCGAAATATTTTCTTGACTCCTTTATTAATTTTCTTTTGCGTTTTTTTCTTCTTTAAATAAATTTAAAGCTTCTTCAGTTGTTTTTGATTTATCTAATTTATTGAAAATAAAAATGACTATTCCTACTAACGTAAAAGTTACTATGTATGAAACAAATATCATTTTAATGTCTCCGCTTATTAATTGATCTCCTGCTATAGTTGATGAAATTACAGAAGGTAATCTTGCAAATGTAGAAATCAAAACAAATCTTAATGGCTTTATTGGCAAAAGCCCTGCTATATATACTAATAAATCCTTCGGTGTACCTGGAATTAAAAACAATATAACCATAATCCATTCTATCTTTTTTGGATTTTGCATTAATTTGCTATTTTCTATTTTCTTAACCTTTTCTTCGTTACAAAAACTATATACAAATTTTCTTCCTAACTTTCTTACAGATATAATAACTATACTTGATATTATAAAGGCAGATATTGTAATAAATAAGCTTCCATAAAACGCTCCATAACACATTCCTGCTAAAACCTCAATTGGTTCACCTGGTATAACTATCAAAAATATCTGTGCAAATTGAAGTCCAAATAACATAAGGAATCCTAAAAAACCTGATTCTTCTATTTTTTGCTTAAATTCTAACTGACCTTCTACAGTGCTTATATTCTTAAATAGTGGCATTAAATAAATAATAATTCCTGCTATTATTGCTATAACTAATATTAATAATAAAACTTTAAAAATTTTTACTTTAGATTTTCTACTCATAATTTTTTATCCTTCTTTTTATGTCACATGTTATATATTATACTACATATACTAAAAAAAGTAAAATTTTACTTACTTTTCTATTTTATTTGAAAATACCTTATTCATAAATTCGTCTGGATAATATTTATCTAAAAATACATCAATTTGATTTTCAGCTGCTATTTTTTTTCTTCTTTCATATTGCCTTTTAGCTGCCATTGAAGAAATAGATATATTAAAAATCATAAATAATACTGCAAATATTGTAACAGCCTTAGTAACTAAATTTATCTTAATTCTATCAAACATTCTTTCAAGATATGGATATACAATTTTTATAAAGACTATCCCTAGTATTCCCCATAAAACGCAATACATTATGCTTGTCCTACCATTTATATTCATAAATAAATTAGAATAATCCCATGAAATAGTTCCAAAAAATCTTTCTTGGAAATATGAACAAAGATATTCAGTAATTCCTCCTAATAAAGCACTTATAAAAAATATATTATATAAATGTTTTATTTTTGGTAAAATCAAATAAAAACTAAGCATTCCTAATCCATATACAGGTGCAAAAGGTCCATATATTAAACCTTGCCTTGTCTGAAAACTATGGGTTTGAATTAAGTGCAATGATACCTCCATTATATATCCAATAATACAGCCAATAAAAAATACCCAAAACATTTTATAAATTTTATTTAAAATATTATTATTTTTATTCATACTAATATTAACCTCTTTTATTTTGTTATTCAAGTTATATTATTGACAAATATTTATAATAATATAATAAAATAAATAATTAATATATAAAATCGATTATTCTTACAAAATATTACATATTTGTAAGAATAAATTATTATATAAAAACTCTAATAGCCAAAATCTATTAGAGTTTTGTGAAATATTAAAGTTTATTTATATTAAAACTATACTTTTATATTAAGGGGAGTTAAAAGTATAGATTTAACCATAGTTAGTATTTTAGTTAAAAGGATATTCTTTATCTCCTTCTTCTAAAATTTCATTTGCTTGCTTTTCAGTAATATATTTATATTTAACCATTTTTTCTAAAACTTGTTTTTGTCTTTGTTTTGCAAGTTCTAAGTTTTTACTTGGTGCATATACAGATGGTGCATTTGGTATTCCTGCAAGCATTACTGCTTCATAATCTGTAAGTTCCATTGGTTCTTTATTAAAATATCCTCTTGATGCTTCTTTTACAGTATGATATCCATCTCCAAAATAACTAGTATTTAAATATATTTCTAGTATTTCGTCTTTTTCATAATTATCCTCTATTTTAAAAGCCATAAATACTTCTGCTACTTTTCTAGTTAATTCTTTTTCTTGAGTAAAATATATATTTTTAGCTATTTGCTGAGTAATTGTACTGCCTCCTTCTACAAAGCTTAAAGCTTTTATATCATTAAATACTGCTCTTCCAATTGCAATTATATCTATACCATTATGTTTATAAAATCTATGATCTTCTACTGCAATAACTGCTTTTTTATAAATATCTGGCATTTCTTCTAATGTTGTATAATTTTCTATTTGTTTTACTTGTTTTATTTTTTCATCTAAAGGAACTTTTTCTATTGCTTCTTTATACATATTGTATCCTGTTCCTACAATAACAAGTCCTATACTCAGTGCTATTATTAATAAAATTATTAGTACTTTTAATATTACTTTTTTCATTTTATCACCTATTTATCTCCTATATAAATATTAGCAAATAAAAATGACTTTTATGTGACTCATTTCTTAAAATTTTCTTAAATTTGCTTAATTTTCTATTAATAAAATTATAGTCTATATTAGTTAGTTTTTCCATAATTATAGCTTACAATTAAATTACATTTTTGTAAGATACAAAAATAAGAAACTCTATATCTCATTTCAAAATATAGAGTTTGTATCATTATACAAATTGTATTTCTATAATTAAATTTTCTTTTATGTATTTAGCAATAATAGTTCCATTATTTAGTTCAACTAGCTGTTTTGCAATAGATAATCCAATTCCTGTAGATTTATTAGCATTTTCTACAGTAAAATATCTATCAAATATTTTCTGAACAGTAGTTTCATCCAATTTATTTGCTTTATTCGAAAAGATAATTAAACCATTTTCTTTAAGTTCAACATTTAAATCACCATCACTATATTTTAGTACATTTGATAAAATATTTTCAAATATCCTTATTAGTGAAATTTTATTTATCATTTTATATATTTTTTCTTTACAAATTAATATATTTAGGACGATATTTTGTTCTTTAAAAACAGCGTAATAACTAGATAAAGTCTCTTCAAGAATTTCATTTATACAGCATCTTTCTTTATTTATTTGAATATTAAAATCTATAGTTTTAGAAAAATCAAACAATTGACTTGTAAGTTCAGTTAATTCATTAGCTTTTTTCTTCAATATATTTAAATATTTTTTCTGTGATCCATTAATTTTTTCTTTTTCTAGTAAATCTATATAGCCATTTATCGCAGTTAATGGAGTTCTTAAATCATGTGAAATATTCGTTATATTTTTCTTTAGCTCTTGATTTCCTGCTTCATATTGTAATTTCTGTTTTCTTAATTCTTTGAGTTCCTTATTTAAAAATATTATTAGATTTTTAATATCTTTATCTGATGAGGAAGTTGTAATTAAATTATTAGTATCCGATTTCAATATTTTATCTAATGAACTTTCTATTTCTTTAAGAGATTTTTTAAGAATATAAATTTTAGCAACTAAAATTATAATTATTAGAAAAAATATTATATATAACGCAATATCCACTTTTTTCTCCTATTTCAACTCTTTTTTTAAAAAAATATATATTCCTAGAGCATTTATTACAATTATTATAATTGCTGAATAAATTGGCATTTGCCTTAAATATTCAGGGTTACCTGCATCAATTTCCATTGCCTGTCCTTGTGGAATTAGAAAATAAATTGTTCTTGCCATCTTTACTTTTTCTTCTCCAGGATAATTCGGATTAGGCTCCTTACTTATAATATGACCATTTCCATTTTCATCATAGTAAGTATGTGTTATATATTTAGGACTACTAGCAGTTAATCCAAATACCGATTGCAAAACAAACATTACAACAAATAGAATAATGCATATTGCAGTTGAGAGTGTTATTTCAGAGCATATCATAGATATAAAATTAAAGATAGAGCAAAATGATATAATAATTAAGGCTGTATCTAACAGGCTAATTAACAATTCATTCCAAGACATCTGTATTTCTCCAAATAGCGGTGTTCCTACTCCCCAAACTAATAAAATATAAATTAATTCACATATTAAAGATGATGCAATACTAATAATTAAATTTGATAAATATATAGAAATTCTATTATGTCCGTACTATTATTTTATTTCTAATAATACCTTCTGAATGTTCCTTACCAACAAATACACTTACAAATATTGCAATGAAAATTCCAACATATTGAATAAACTTATTTATAAGAGTATCTAATCTAACTCCTTCTAAAGTAGTACTATAACATAAAGTATATATGCTAATGCCAATTGTTAAAAATATAAATAACCATAACATCAAGTCTTTTTTTAGCCTAAAAAATCCAGCTTTTAATAATTTACACATTGTCTGCACCTCCTATCAAGTTCAAATAATAATTTTCTAAAGACTCTCCTTTTTCTTGATAGTTGTTCACAATACAATTTCTTTTAGAAAGTTCAATGACAAACTGAGAGAGATTCACTTTCTCATATATATCAATTATTTCATCAGAAATAACCTTATATTCTAATCCTTTCTCTTCTAAATATTTAACACACTCTTTTATATCACTCACATTAATTTGTATTCTTACCTTTAAATCATGTTCTAGTTCTTCTTTAGTAATTTCTTTTACAATTTTACTTTTATTCATAAAGCCATAAATAGTTGCTATTTTAGATAGTTCGTCTAAGTAATGGCTAGAAATCAAAAAAGTAATTCCTTTTTCTTTGTTCAATTTTAATATTAATTCTCTTATTT
>CALXPX010000075.1 GCA_944390305.1 uncultured Clostridia bacterium | reverse complement strand
TGTAGGTGATAAAATGATTTACCAAAATGATATTACAAATTTAGAATCAGATATCAGAGAAAAAATCGGACAAAAGATAATTGTAAAAGGATCTTTAGGAAGAAGTAAGTCGTTTGAGAAAGAAGCTACTATTGAGAAAGCATATACTAATATTTTTATAGTTAAGTATGAAGAAAACAAAAGAAGTGTTTCTTACCAATATAAAGATGTTTTAACTAGAACAGTTGAAGTAGATGTATTTGACGGTGAAGGATATAGCCCACTAATACCGCCAGCAGTTAAAACACCAAAAAAGATAAGAGCAACATTATAGAAGGAAAAATACAAGTTTAGCTTGTATTTTTTTTATATAAAATATAAAAAATAATATAAAGATTTTCTTTTTTGTTTTAAATAAAGAAAGTCTTTATATTATTGTATATAAAACTAATAATAAGAAGAATTATAAATACTAGATAATATTTACTAAAAAAAGACATTAATTTAGGTATAAATGTATATTTATCTTTTATAATATCTAAAGATACATTTATAATTAAAATAATAATAAATGCAAATAAAGGAATTGATAAAATGTTGAAATATATTGCACTAAATAAATTTAAATGTAATATTTCATAAAATGCTCTGGTCATACCGCAACCAGGGCAATAAATTCCAGTAAACTGTTTAAATATACAATTTACTGGAAAAATTGCTATTATAAATAGAAATAATATTAATATACTTAAAATTATAATATTAAGAAATCTTTTCTTCATAATTAATCACTATTAATCACTTAAAGGATTTCCTTGACCGTCTGTATTAATACTTCCTGTTAAAATCATTATTCCTTCTATTAATCCCCAAATAGCAGATACAAAGGATAATGTTCCACAAGATATTAAAGTAATTAAAAGCTGTGCTACAGCTTTACCTGTATATCCTAAATAAAAGTTATGAACACCTAAAGCTCCTAGTAAAATGCCAAGAATACCAGCTGCTATTTTTGATTTTGGATTTGGGTTAGGTACATAATTGTTATTATTATATTGATTGTATTGCGCTTGATTTTGATTATTGTTCTGAGTATTTTGACTATTATAGTTATAATTTGGTGTTGTATAATTTGCATTATTATTATTTGTTTGTGTATGTTCATTGTTTACCGAAGATGTTTCTTGTGCGGTTGTTTGATAAACTTGATTAGTATTATTTTGTTTTGCCATGCATTCATCGCACAATTCTTGATTATCACTAACTGGTTTTCCACATTGTCTACAATACATTTTTATATCCTCCTTAAATTTTTTAAGTTATATATATTATACAATAATATATGTATTTTGCCAATAGGCTATGAAATAAAAAAAGATTAAAAATAGGTTCTTTTTAATATTAAAAAGCATATATATTAATAAATGGTATTTAAGGAGGTAAGGATTTTAATGGAATTAGAAAAAAATAAGTTATCAATAAACCAAATTATTGCACAAAAATTGGACACAGCAATATGTGAAGGAGATTGTATAGTTCCTGATATAAAACCTGACATATTTAGTATTATAACTTCAAGCGGAATAGTAAATATTTATAAAAAAGAAGTAATGGACGGAAAAGTAAGAATTGATGGAGCTGTTAATACATATACAATGTATATAGCTGAAGAAGAAGGAAAAAGAGAAATAAGAAGTATAAATTATGTTTTAGACTTTTCACAAATAATAAATATTGAAAATGCACAAAGCGGAATGATACCTGAAATTCAAACTTGTTTAAAAAATGTGGAAGCAAGAATGATAAATGAAAGAAAAATAAATGTAAAAGCTATTTTAAATTTGGATATTAAATTATTTACTAACACAAGTGAAGAATTTATTACTGGAATTTCAGATATTAAGGATTTACAAAGAATGGATAAAACTATAATTGTTAATTCATTAATCGGAACTGAGAAAACAAAAGCACAGTCAAAAGAAACAATATCAATAGATAGTACTGATAATTTGGCAGAGATATTAAAAGTTAATGTAGAAATTGTAAACAAAGATACGAAAATCAGTTATAATAAAATTTTGGCAAAAGCTGATACAAAATTAAAGATAATGTATCTAACTGATGATGGAAGAATAAATAATGTATTTGTAACAATACCTGTTATGGGATTTATAGATATGAAAGATATATCTGAAGAAAATGTCTGCGATATGCAGTATGATATAAAAAATATGTTAATAAAGCCAAATGGTGTGCAAGATCATTCTATATATGCTGAAATAGAAATAGAAATAACAGCATCTGCTTATGAAAATAAAGAAATTAATATTATAGAAGATTTATATAGTCCAAGTAGAAATTTAGTTTTCGAACAAAAGATGGTAAGAGCAATGCAAAATATATCTAATTATAACGGGATATATAGTATAAGAGAAAAGCAACTATTAAATATAGGTGATGAAAAAGTTTATGATGCAGATGTTAAAGTAGATATAGAAAATTATAGAATACTAAATGACGAAATTCAAATAAGTGGAAATGTAAATATTGTATTTATACATTCTTTAAATAATATGCAAGATATAGGAACAAGCCAAATGCAACTTCCATTAGATTATAAAATGAGTTGTAAAGGAATGAACATAGATAGCAATGTAAAAATAAATATAGATATACCACTTCAGGATTTTGCAATACTTCCAAATGGAGAAATCGATATAAAAATAGACATCCAGTTTTTAGTTAAATCATCTTCAGAAATAGATATAAATAAGATTTGCGAGATAAAAGAAGAAGAATGCAATAGTAATAATGAATATAATATGGTAATTTATTTTACCAAAAAAGATGACAGCCTTTGGAAAATAGCTAAAGAATTTGGAAGTACTATAGATAGTATAAAAAAGTATAATGAACTGATCTCAGATGAAATAATGCCAGGAATGCAATTATTTATAACAAAATATGTAGGAGTTAATGGATAAAATTTACTCAAGATCTAGATTTCCTAGATTTAGAATAAGCTTAAATAGGCGGAAGAAATACAGTTATAAAACCACATAAAAAATTTATTTTTATACTTATTGTAATTATGATTATTGGATACTTTACTGCTGTTACTATTATAAAAGCAATTACGCCTATTATCGAAAGACAATGCAGAGTGATATCAAGGAGTACAGCTTCAAAATTTGCAAATGAAGCATGCAATGAAGCAATGCAAAAATTATCATATGAAGATTTATGTACAATAGATAGAGACAAAGATGGTAGAATTAGATTAATAAAAATGAATGTAGTAAATGTGAATAAATTAAATTCTGAAATAGCATTAAATATACAAAATAAGTTAAATGATACTACAAGTAGTAAATTTTATATAAGACTAGGTAGTTTTACTGGAAGTAAACTTTTGTCAGGAAGAGGTCCTAATGTAGAAGTAAGAATGTCTACTATAGGAGATGTTACAACAAACATAAAGTCAGAATTTGAGGAAACTGGAATAAATCAAACTATGCACAGAATATATATTGATATAAACTGTAATGTAAGTTTACTAACTCCTTTTAAAGATGTGGATGAACAAATAACTTCACAAGTTTTATTATCAGAAACAATAATTTCAGGAGACATACCAGATAGTTACTATGATTTAGAAGGTATGAGTCCAGAAGACACGATGAACATGATGAATTAATCAAAACCAAAAGGGTTATTCCTTTTGGTTTATTGTATTTTTTACTTTTTTATGATATATTTATATCTACAAATATAAGTGGAAGTGAGAAAACAAAAGAAATGGGAAGAAGAAAGGCAAAAAATAAAATAAAAAATTGGATTATTAGTTTAATTGTACTTATTTTCTTGGGTGCAACTGGATATTATGGAATAGATTATATTGACTCATCTAGAGCAAAAATTACATCTTCTTTAAGTATAGAAAATAGTAATTTAATAGATTTTAATAATGACAAATTAAATATAATGTTTTTTTATGTTGGACAAGCAGATTCAACTTTTATTAAATTAAATGATTTTACTATGTTAATAGATGCTGGAAATAACGAAGATGGCACAAAAATTGTAGAGTTTTTGAAAGAAAAAGGAGTTAATGAATTAGATTATTTAGTAGCAACACATGCAGATGAAGACCATATAGGAGGAATTGATGATATTATAAAGGAAATCGATTCTATTGGAGAATTATTTATACCAACTATAGGTAGTAGTGGAAATGATTACAAAAACGCTATTAAAGAGGCAAATGATAAAGGAGTAGTAATAGAAAATCCAGTAAGAGGAGATACATTTTATCTAGGAGATGCTAAATGTGAAATTATGTCTGCTTTAGAAGACGAAGATGTATCAGATAATGATAGTTCTATTGTTATAGAAATGACTTATAATAAGACTAGTTATTTATTTATGGGAGATGCAGGAAAAAAAGTAGAAAGTTCAAGGCAATGGAATAGAGTAGATGTATTAAAAGTTGGACATCATGGATCTAATTCAAGTAGTACAGATGATTTCTTAAAACAAGTAAAACCACAATATTCTGTTATAGAAGTAGGAAAGAATAATTCATATAATCTGCCTAATAGTAAAGCTATTTCTAGATTAGAAAGTGCAGGTTCTAAAATTCTAAGAACAGATAAAGCAGATGGGGAAAATCCAGGATCTTTTTTATTTACTAGTGATGGAAATACTATAGATATAAAAGAGATAAGTATAACTTTAGACGGTAATTCCTAGAAAGGATGCAAATGGATCTTGAGTTTATATTAGATAAAGTAAAAGATATTACTAAAAATATAGGAGAAACTATTATTAAGGAGTTAAATGATTATATGGATAATAAACAATTAACAGATGATTTCGAAGTTGAATTGGAAGATAAAAAAAGAGAAATACTAAAAAATTATGATGAAATTTATGAAGTGAAAGATAGAGGTGTTTATAAATATTCAAAAGAAGAAAAATATCCTGAATTTAGTAAGGAAAGATATATAGGACAAGAAAACGGCTTTTATATATTAAATGATAATAATGAATTGTTTTTTGATAGAAATTTAAATGATGAAATTAATAAAAAATTTAATGAAGCAAAATGTGATATTATAAAAGAGCAGAATACTTTTTTGAATAACTGCAGAATAGAAGGAGAAGAATATGAAGTAGATGAACTAGGAGATGATGAAAAATGTGTTTACCTTACTAGAAAAAAAGATGGTTTGGAATTTCAAGATTTAAAAATTACAAATAGTGTATATGAATCTATAAAAGAAATGTTTAAAGAAAAAAAAGAACCAATTCTTATATGGAATGGGGAAGAATACATAATAAAATAAGCAGACTCAAATGTCTGCTTTTTATTATTATTTATTTTGCTTTTTTTGCTAACTTACAAATTTCTGTAAAAGCTTTAGGATCAGTAACTGCTAAATCAGCAAGCATTTTTCTATTTACAGTAACATTAGCTTTCTTTAATCCATTTATTAAAGTACTATATGTCATACCATTTAATCTTGCAGCAGCATTTATTCTTATAATCCATAATTTTCTGAAATCACTTTTTCTATCTTTTCTTCCAACATAAGCATATGCTCCTGATTTCATAACTGCTTGTTTAGCTTGTCTAAATCTATAATGTTTAGCTCCATAATATCCTTTAGCTCTTTTTAATATTTTTTTATGTTTCTTTTTTGTAATGATCGCTGTTTTTACTCTTGCCATTTTTTATTCACCTTCCTTTATAATTAATTTCCATATGGTAATAATTTTTTTACATGTTCTTTACATGTACTATCAACATAAGCATTTTGAACACTTCCTGTTGATTTTTGTCTATTTGTTTTATTTCCTAATAGATGTCTTCTATTAGCTTTAGTTCTTTTAACTTTTCCTGTAGCTGTATATTTATATCTTTTTTTAGCAGCCTTATTAGTTTTTAATTTTGGCATA
>CALXPX010000074.1 GCA_944390305.1 uncultured Clostridia bacterium | reverse complement strand
TGAATGGTATCTTTTATTAATTTACTACATACATCTACATCTTTTTGCTCTAAGAATGGTAATAATCCATTTTCAAAGCTAAGACAACCCATTCCACCAGTTCCTGGTCCTTTGTCTTCATCAAAACGATATGGATAATCAAAGGTAATTGGTGTTACGACAATATTTTCACCATCTGTTAATGCCATAACCGTAAATTCTCTACCTTCTACTTTGTCTTGTACAATAACACTTCCATCAGATTCTAAACAAGATTTAGCATAATCATATCCTTTCTCTTTTCCTTTAAAATGGATACCTCCTACTTTAACACCTTTTCCTCCTGTTAATCCTTCTGGTTTTACAACAAAACTGTCATCATTGTAATTTTTCATAACTTCATCTAATGCTTCAATGGTTTTTACACTTTCATTTCGAATGACCATTTCAGGTGCTAATTGTTTTACAATATCTAAAGCATAGGTTTTACTCCACTCTACTTTTGCACCTTTTGATGTTGGTCCAAAGGTTTGTAATCCAAGCTTTCTTGCCAAATCAATTAATCCTTCTTGTAATAAATTGTCTTGACTAACCACTGCTGCTTGAATTCCTTCTTCTTTTACGAATTTTTCTACAAGTTCTTTATTAAATGGATCTCCTATGATATATTTTCCATTTGATTTTTCTACTTGCTCTACAATTGATGGGTTTGCATATGGTAATATCGCATATAATGCATATCCTTTTGCAATTTGTTCAGCAAGTACGGCTTCTCTTCCACCATTTCCTAGTAATAGACATTTTTTCATTTATCTATCCTCCTTTTTATTTTTATTTATGCTAAATTCCAGCTAGTCATATCATATTTTTTACTTTCTTCTAATTCATGTATTTGTTTTTGAATTTCTTGTATATCTTCATCATTAAATGGCTCAAATGTATCATAAAATCCTGTATCTTTGTATGGAAAATTCAAAGCTTGTCCAAAAGGTTGTATTTTGGAATTTCTAGTTCTTCCATACAAATGTATATGAAAAACTGGTTTTGTTCCTTCTACATATGCCCAATTTCCATTTTCTTGATAATTGATTCTTTCTATTTCTATACCTCTATTTTTCATTCCTTTTACCATTGCTTCACTAACTAACATCGTGAGCCTCATCGCTTCTATTGCTTCTTTCGGACTTAAATCTAATCTACTTGCAAAATACTTTTCTTTTGACCTTATCCAAATATGCCCACCATCTTCTCTGGAAATATGTGGCACTTTGGGTACACAAACAATAAATGTTTCTGTCTCATATATTGTCACATCATTCATATCATCTCTCCTTTATATTCATTTTCTACTTATAGCAGATTATGTTCTAAAAATATGATTGTTCTAATATTTTCATCCTATGCACTCTTACTCTATATATCTTTTTGAGTCATTTTTCTTATTTACCATTACATAAATAACGATATATAATAATGAAATTGGTAATATTGGGATAATCATAAATGCAGATACATACCAGTTTAATGTAAATTCTAATGAACCTAATATTCCGTTTTCCAGTCACAACAGATGTGAAAAATATAGGTATACCTTGTGCAAAATATAAACACCAACCAATGATAGCCATATAGAATAATAATTTTCTAAAATTTGTATTTTTAACAGTATTTTTATTTTCAGGTTCATTTTCAATTTTACTTTTACTTTTTTTAAAGGTAATAAGATAATATATTTGATAGCCAATCCATAGACAAATTATCAAAACGATTGGCAAACTATAAGGAAGTGTCGCAAATGTTATAAACCACATAAAAAAGACATTGCTAAGCACATTTCCAATTGCTTGAAATCCATATACAAATTCTTCCTCACCAGGAGTTCTATATCCCCCAACAGCATAACATATACACATATATATTAAAATAGCATATGGTAACAAAGATATACCAAATAATATGTGTTTTATATATTTTTTATTTTCATTCCCCATGACTATCCCCTTTTACAATTGAACTATTAAAACCTGCCAACTTTTAAAGCTATTTCTAAAGGCATCATAGTAATAATATTTTTCATTATCTATCTTCTCCACTATACTCATTTTCTACTTGTAATAGATTATACTTCGAAGATAATGTTTTTCTTAATTGTTCTGCATTTTCAAATACAATTCCATGAATTCCTACTTTTTCTGCATTTTTTATATTTTTTTCATAGTCATCTATAAATAATGTTTCGTCTGCTACAATTCCTGTTTGCTCTAATACCGTTTCAAAAGTTTGTACTTCTGATTTTGTTGTTCCTATATCGTAAGAAAATATTTTTTTATCAAAAATTCTTAAGTCCTCATTTCTTGTTTCGATATATTCCATCCATTCTCTTACATAATCTGATAATAATATTAATTGATAGTTCCCCTTTAATTCTCCCACAATCTTCATTGTTCCTGGAATTGGTCTATTTAAATTTGAACGAATAGCTGTCTTTAGTTGGTCTATAGAAATATTCCAGTTTGTTCCCTGCAATAATTCTTTCATATATTCTTCTTCGCTTAAGTTTCCTCTCATCAGGTCCAAAAAACTTCATTCTTAGATAATCTTTGTCTTTCAAATTCTTCTTCTGGAATTGCATATTGTTGTTCTAATAATTTTTCAACTCCATGATATCCAGATATAATGACTTCTGACATGTCAAATATTATATTTTTAATCTTCATTTATTTTCCTTCCTTTTGTTTCATATAAGTTATTTCATGAACTTTAAGGACTGAAGTTCATTATACATTTACCTCGATTGTAGCATCTTGTCCTAAATCTTTATATTTTTCTAATACTGGATTTACTCTTTCATTTATAAAGTCTTCTACTTGGCTAACTGCTCTTCCGCATAAATGGTCTGGATTTAAGATATGTAGAATTTCTTCTTCTGTTAATCCAAATGTTTCATCAGCTGCAATTCTTTGCACTAAATCATTTGGTTTTCCAAATTCTTTTACTTGTTTTCCAGCTTCCATAGAATATACTCTAATTTTTTCATGTAATTCTTGTCTATCTCCACCTTTTAAAACAGCATTCATTAAAATTTCCTCTGTTCCCATAAATGGTAATTCTTGCATCATATTTGTTTTAATAACATTTTTATATACGACAATATCACTTGAGATATTAGCATAAAGAATTAAAATCGCGTCTACTGCTAAAAAGCTTTCTGGTACACAAATTCTTTTATTTGCTGAATCATCTAATGTTCTTTCTAACCATTGTGTTGCAGCTGTAACACTTGGATCCATTGCTAAAGTCATCACATGTCTTGATAAAGAATTGATTCTTTCACTTCTCATAGGATTTCTTTTATATGCCATAGCTGATGAACCAATTTGTCCTTTTTCAAATGGTTCTTCTAATTCTTTTTCATGTTGTAATAAACGCATATCATTTGCAAATTTAGAACAACTTTGTGCAATTTCTGCTAATAAGTTTAAAACTCTTGAATCTAATTTTCTTGTATAGGTTTGTCCTGATACATTATATACCTTTTCAAATCCCATTTTCTCAGCGATTTTCCCATCAATTTGTTTTACTTTATCTTCATCTTTAAATAATTTCATAAAACTTTCTTGTGTTCCTGTTGTTCCTTTACAACCTAATAATTTCATATGGCTTTCAACAAATTCTAACTCTTCTAAATCTTCTAATAAGTCTTGCATCCATAAGGTTGCTCTTTTTCCAACAGTTGTTAATTGTGCTGGTTGGAAATGGGTATATCCTAAACAAGTTACATCTTTATTTTCTAAAGCAAATGCTTTTAAGTTTTTGATAACAATAATTAATTTTTCTTTGATTAGTTTTAATGCTTTAGACATTAAAATTACATCTGTATTATCTGTTACATAACATGAAGTTGCTCCTAAATGGATAATTGGTTTTGCCTTTGGACATTTTAATCCAAATTCATATACATGTGCCATAACATCATGTCTACATTCTTTTTCTCTTTTGGCAACGATGTCATAATCAATATTATCTACATTTTTCTTCATTTCTTCAATTTGTTCGTCTGTTATATCAATTCCTAATTCTTTTTCTGTTTCTGCTAATGCTACCCATAATTTTCTCCATGTTGAATATTTTTCATTATTTGACCATATTCTATTCATTTCTGGACTTGCATATCTACCAGAAAGTGGTGTTTTATATATATTATTGTTTTCCATTTTTTCAATCCTTTCTTTTTTTGTTTTTGTCCAATTGAGGGATTTTGGGGACGGACTCATTTTTCCCTTTTTTTATTCGTAACATTAAAATATAGCATTATAACATTATTAAATAGTTTTAAAGTTCGTTAATCTTTTAGATTTGTATACTTTATACTATTTATTTTTATAATTTTTATATTATAAATCTCTTCATTAAAAAGGGAAAAATGAGTCCGTCCCCAAAATCCCTCAATTGGAAATTCAACTATCTATAATAGTTCACCCCTGCTTCAAAGATTTTTTGATCTTTCTTGCCTGGCATATTTTTCAAAATATCTCTATAACATCTTTCTGAATGTCCCATCTTTCCTAAAATTCTACCATCTGGACTAGTAATACCTTCAATGCTATCCACTGAACCATTTGGGTTAAAGTCAATGTCATATGTTGCATTTCCATTAAAATCAACATATTGTGTAGCAATTTGTCCATTGGCAATTAACTCTTCTTCTAATTCTTTTGAAATGATGAATCTACCTTCTCCATGTGAAATTGGAACTGCAAATTCTTCTCCTAATTCCACTTCACTAAACCATGGTGACATTTTTGATACAACTTTTGTACTTACCATTTTTGATTGGTGTCTTGAAATCGTGTTAAATGTTAAAGTTGGCATTGTGTCATCCATTTCTCTGATTTCTCCATATGGTAATAATCCTAATTTTACTAATGCTTGGAATCCATTACAAATTCCTAACATTAATCCATCTTTTTCATATAGATGTTTATGGATTAAATCTTTTAATTTTGGATTTCTGAAAATACTACTAATGAATTTTCCTGAACCATCTGGCTCATCTCCTGCACTAAATCCTCCTGGGAACATGATGATTTGTGCTTTTTCGATTTCTTTTGCAAATAATTCAATAGAATCTTGTATATCTTGTGGTTTTAAGTTTTTAAATACAACTGTACTAACTCTTGCACCTGCATCTTCAAATGCTTTTGCTGAATCATATTCACAGTTTGTTCCTGGGAATACTGGTATAAAGACATGAGGTCTTGTAATTGGTAATTTTCTTGTAATTGTAGGTGTTTTTTGACTTAAGATGTTTCTTGCTTCACCTTTTTGTTCTACTCTTGTTGGGAATACTTTCTCTAATGGTTCTTCCCAAAGTTTGATTAATTCTTCTAAGTCTAATACAACATTTTCATTCACAACAATAGCTCTCTCATTTGTTGTCATTCCTAGTAATTCTAATTTTTCATTATTTATATCTTCAGATGCTTCTAAAACAAATGAACCATATAGTGGTGTAAATAAATCATCTGTATTATTAAACTTAAATCCAATCTTATTTCCTATACAACTCTTTGTGATAACATCTGCAATTCCACCATTTTTGATTGTGCTTGCTGATAATACTTTTCCATCATTAATTAATTTATGTACCAATTCAAAGTTTTCTTTTAGATCATCAAAATCAATGATATTTTCTTTTCCCATTTTTGTTTTTAATACATATACTTTTGAATCTGCTTTCTTAAATTCATTTGAAAGTACTTTTGTTGTATCAACATCACCGATACAGAAAGATACTAATGTTGGTGGTAAATCTAACTCATTATATGAACCTGACATACTATCTTTTCCACCAATTGCTGCAATTTGTAATTGTTCTTGTACATAATATGCTCCAAGTAGTGCAGCTAATGGTTTTCCCCATCTTTCTGGCTCATTTCTTAATTTTTCAAAGTACTCTTGCAAAGTTAAATATGCTTTTTTGTAATCTCCACCAAGTGCTACATATTTTGCAACTGATTCTACAATTGCATATACAGCTCCATGGAATGGACTCCAACTTGCAATATATGGGTTATATCCATAAGTCATAATCGTTCCTGC
>CALXPX010000073.1 GCA_944390305.1 uncultured Clostridia bacterium | reverse complement strand
TTTAAAATTTGATTTTGGTGTTTAGAAATATAATAATATTCCTTGTATAATTTATTAGAATAATTATAATTAATTTTTTTAGCATACCTTTTAGGAACAGGTATCATATTAGCAAACCTAATCAAACCAATATAATTATTATAATAATCATATATTCTAAAAAAAGTTTTATTCATATAATAATTCTTATGTTTTTCTTTTGGAGAATATAAAGGTAAAAAATAATCATAATTTTTATTTTTTAAATTTATTTTTAAATATGGTCTATTTTTTGTTGGTATCTTTTTATCAAATTGTCTTAAATAATTTATATATTTTGGTTCTATATAATAAAATTCTAATGGTTTTAATATTTTGATTACCTCCTTAATTTGTATATTACTTGTATATTACATTAAACTCTTTGTGTATATTACTTGTATATTACCTGTATATTATGTGTATATTACCATCTTAATTTTATTCGATTTTATTTAATCTAAATTTATCTTTTAAATTAGTTAGAAAGGTAATAATATCAATCATTTCCACTTATTTGTAAGGATTGGGAATTTATATAAAAATTGAATAAAATATAATCTTTTTTACTTTGAATTAAAATTTGTAGATTAAAATTACAACTCTTTATAAAATTTTTATAAGAGTTAAGAATTGCCTCTTTTTCTAATTCAGATTTTAGATTATAGTTAATTGGTTTTACTTTTAGTATTTTTATATAGGAGGAATCTTTTAATTTAATAATACCATTTTCTAAAATCTTTTCAAAAGGCAACCAATCTTGAACAGAGTAGATTTGTTCAAACTTCATTTTTCTCCTTTCTTATTTTTATAATAAACTAATTTCCATTATTTGTCAACATAAATCGTATGTCATAATTCGACAAAAAATGACAAGTCTTAAACTTGCCATTTTTATTATACATCTAAGTTTTTAACAAATTTAGCATTTTGTTGAATAAAATTTCTTCTAGGTTCTATTTCATCTCCCATAAGAATTGTAAATATTCTATCTGCTTTCATTGCATCGTCCATTGTTACTTTTATTAAAATTCTATTTTCTGGATTCATTGTTGTTTCCCAAAGTTGTTCTGGATTCATTTCTCCTAGACCTTTATATCTTTGTATAGAAACATTATCTCTTCCTATCTTCTCTAATTGTTCATCTAATTCTTCATCAGTATAGCAATAAACATCCTGTATTCCCTTTTTAGATATCTTATATAATGGTGGTTGTGCTAAAAATACATGTCCTTGTTCTAGAAGAGGTCTCATGTATCTAAAGAAAAATGTTAGTAATAAAGTTCTTATGTGTGCGCCATCAACATCGGCATCTGCCATTATAATAACCTTACCATATCTTATTTTAGATATATCAAAATCTGCTCCTATACCAGCACCTACTGCTTGAATAACCGGTTTTAATTTTTCGTTGTTATATATTTTATCTGCTCTGGATTTTTCTACGTTTAGCATTTTTCCCCATAGAGGTAAAATAGCCTGATATTTTCTGTTTCTGCCTTGTTTAGCACTTCCTCCTGCAGAATCTCCCTCTACTATATATACTTCACATTCTTCTGCTACTTTGCTAGAGCAGTCAGCTAATTTTCCTGGAAGAGTAGTTACTTCTAATGCATTTTTTCTTCTAACTAATTCTCTTGCTTTTCTAGCAGCTTCTCGTGCTCTTGAT
The DNA here is from genome assembly GCA_944390305.1 of uncultured Clostridia bacterium. Lineage (GTDB taxonomy): Bacteria > Bacillota > Clostridia > TANB77 > CAG-508 > CAG-793. The sequence goes on along the minus strand of CALXPX010000073.1, from coordinate 4,702 downwards.
GCACTTACACATTTTTCTAGAATAGTTTTAGCAACATTTGGATTTTCTTCTAAATATGTAGCTAAAGCTTCTGTAACCATTGCTTGTACTATTCCTGTTACATTACTATTTCCTAATTTTGTTTTAGTTTGTCCTTCAAATTGAGGTTCTTTAACTTTTACAGAAATAACTGCAGTTAAACCTTCTCTTATATCTTCCCCTTGAAGATTAGATTCTTTTTCTTTAATAATATTATGACTTCTTGCATATTCATTAAAAACTTTTGTTAATCCTCTTTTAAATCCCTCTAAATGAGTTCCTCCTTCAACAGTATTAATATTATTTACAAAAGAATATATATTTTCGTTATATGCTGTTGTATATTGAATTGCAATTTCTACAGGAACTTCTGATTCCGTTTTTTCAATATATATTGGCTCTGGATTTAATTTTTCTTTATTTTGATTTAAGTATTCTACAAAAGATCTTAGTCCTCCTTCAAAACAAAACTCTGCTTTTTTAGGAGTTTCTTCTCTTAAATCTTCTATACTAATATATAATCCTTTTGTTAAAAAGGCCATTTCTCTAAATCTATCTTCTAGTGTCTCATAATCATAATCAGTAGTTTCAAATATAGTACTATCTGCCAAGAATCTAACTTTTGTTCCTGTCTTTTTAGACTCTCCTATTTTATTTAATTTTTCTGTAGTTTTACCTCTTTCAAATTTCATTTGATAGATTCCACCATCTCTTTGGATAGTAACTTCTGTCCATTCAGATAAAGCATTTACAACAGATGCTCCAACTCCATGAAGTCCTCCAGAAACTTTGTATCCACTGTCTCCTCCAAATTTTCCCCCAGCATGTAGTACTGTATATACAGTTTCTGCTGCAGAAATATGAGTTTTAGGATGTATATCTACAGGTATTCCTCTACCATTATCTTCTACTGATATTATATTTCCTGGTTCTATTTTTACTTCTATATGAGTACAATACCCAGCTAAAGCCTCATCTACACAGTTATCTACGATTTCATATACTAAATGATGTAATCCTCTTTTAGAAACACTTCCTATGTACATACCTGGTCTTTTTCTAACTGCTTCTAGTCCTTCTAAGACTTGTATTTGATTTGCTCCATAAGCATGATTATATTTTTCCATTAATTTCCCTCCAGTCAATTCTTTAGTTTGTCTTATATTAGTTTATTTTTAAAAATTAATTTTGTCAAGTTTTATTTTTCTCTATCTTTTATATAAATTGCTATATTTTTTAAAAATTCGCCTTTATTTCCATATTTATTTATTATCTCTATAGCTTCTTGTATATTTTTGTTTAATTCTTTTTTAGATTGATCTAATCCATATTTACTTACATAAGTACATTTTCCTCTTTTTTTATCATTTCCTACTGGTTTTCCTAAAATTTTTTCATTTCCTATTTCAGATAAAATATCATCTTTTATTTGAAAAGCTAATCCTATCTTTTCTGCGAAAAATGTTAATTCTTCTATTTTATCTTTATTTGCTTCGGCTAAAATTGCCCCAATTCTAACAGAAGCTCTTATTAAAGCTCCAGTTTTGTTTTTATGCATATATTCTAATTCGTCTACTAAAGCTTGCTTCCCCTCATATTCTGTATCCACATATTCCCCTATTATCATTCTATCTACTGCATTGGATAATTCAAATAAACATTCTATTTTTTTATATGAATAGTTTTTTTGTATATCTTTACTAATAGTTAAATATGCATAATTTAATAAACTATCTCCTGCTAAAATTGCTGTTGCTTCATTAAATTTTTTATGATTTGTTGGCTTTCCATGCCTTATGTCATCATTATCTATTCCTGGTAAATCATCATGAATTAGAGAAAAATTATGAATCATTTCCATTGCAACAGAAAAAGGTAAACATTCTGAAAAATCATCTTTAAATAATTTATATGTGGCTAACATTAATGTTGGTCTTAGTCTTTTTCCTCCAGCCATTAAACTATATTCTACTGAACGATTTAATTTATTTTCTAAACATTTATCTTTTCTTATATATTTTTCTAATTCATTATTTATTATTTCATTATATTTTTTTAATTCTTCTTTAAATTCCATAATTAATCCCTTGTTATTATATTTATAATATTTATTATATTATATAATTTTACCATTTACAACATTATGCGAAATACTATTTTTTATTTCAATATTTTTTGTACAAGTTATAATTACTTGGATATTTTCTATGTTGTTTAAAAAATTAGATATTCTTTTTTCATCTAATTCTGACATAAAGTCATCTAATAATAAAATAGGATATTCTTGAATTTCATCATAAATTACATTTAATTCTGATAACTTTAGAGACAATATAGCTGTTCTATTTTGTCCTTGAGAACCGTATATATTTACAGGTTCATCATTAATACTTATATTAAAATCGTCTCTATGTATTCCACAAGAAGTATATCCTCTAATATAATCAATCTTTCTATTCTTTTTTAAATTTTCTAATAGTTTTTCTTTATTTTCACAGTCAGATATATATTTTATATCTATTTTTTCTTTTGTTATTTCTGAATGAATCACTTTTATTTTATCTTTTATTTTGTCTATAAATTCTTTTCTATAATTAAATATTTTTATTGCAAAATCAGCGAGTTTTTCATCCCATATATCTAACATTTGTTCATTTTTTATATTTTGCTTTAAAAAATTATTTCTTTGTTCTAATGTTTTTAAATACAAATTTAAGTTTAGAACATATGCTGGTCTAAGTTGCCCTATCATCATATCTAAGAATTTTCTTCTTAAATTAGGACCTCCTTTTAATAAGTTAATATCATCAGGTGTAAATATTACGATATTTATATTTCCTAATAGTTCACTTAATTTTTTCAGCTTAATATCATTTAAGAATACATTTTTTTTGTCTGCAATTTCTATTTTTATATTGCCTTGTCTATCACTTTTTTGAAAATGTGTTTGTATTCTTAAAAAGTTTTGACCTTTCTTTATTAATTCTTTTTCTTTATTTGTCCTAAAAGATTTTCCAAAACTAGAAATGAAAATTGACTCTAATATATTTGTTTTTCCTTGAGCATTATCTCCAAAAAATATATTAATTTTATTTTCTAAATTAATTTCTTGATATTCATAATTTCTAAAATTTTGTATTTTTAATTTGTCTATATACATTTTATCTCCAGCTTTATCCACATAATATGCATATTATGTGGATAACTATTCATTTTTTAAACGTATTGGTAATATCATGTATTTGTAATCACCAGTTTCTTCTATACTTCTTACAATACATGGTGATATACTTGTTCCCAAATCTATAAATACTTCTTCATCATCAATTGATCTTAATACATCTAAGAAATATTTAGGATTAAATCCTGCTTCTAAATTTTTTCCTTCTGTTGTTACATATAATTCTTCTTTAGCATCACCAGTTTGATTTGTGCATGAAATTGTTATTTTTCCAACATCTACAGTAATTTTTACTGGGTATTTCTTTTCTTTCTCTATACTAGATGAAGATATAAGGCTAATTCTTTCAAAGCAATTTAATATTGCACTTTTATTTACTCTTACTCTAGTTTCCCATTTCTGAGGTAGTACACTTGCATAATTTAAGAACTCCCCATCTAATAATCTTGTTACTATTTTACAATTTTCAATTTCAAATAATGCTTGATTTTTTGCTATTCCTATTTTTACAAGATCAAAAGAATCTGTTATTATTTTATTTATTTCTGTTAGCGTTCTTCCTGGTATTACTGCAGAAAAGTCATTTGTTTTTGTTTGTAAAAATTTACTTTTCCAAGCTAATCTAAATCCATCTACTGCTACAACATTTAATTTATTACTTTTTACTTCAAATAAGCATCCAGTAAATATTGGTCTATTTTCTTCGGTGCTTATAGAAAATATTGTTTTTCTTATCATATCTTTTAATGTATTTTGTTCTATTTCTATAGAATTTTCCACATTTATTTCTGGAAGTTCTGGAAATTCTTCTGGGTTCATTGTGGCTAATTTATATAAAGAACCTTCACATTCTATTACTAAAAGATTTTTTTCATTTACTTCTATTTTTATTTCTGTATCAGGTAATTTTCTAATTATTTCACTAAACATTATTGCATTTACAACTGTTGCACCTTGTTCTTGTACATTACAGTCTTTAATAATATATTCTATACCTAATTCTAAATCATAGCATGTTAATTTTATATCATTATCATTAGTTTGAATTAATATTCCTTCTAATATAGGCATTGTTGTTCTAATAGCAACAGCTTTTGTTACGGAATTAAGTGCTTTAAGGATTTTTTCTTTTTCACAAATAATTTTCATTTTCAATTTCTCCTTCTTTTATATAATATAAATATTTATAGTAGTAGTAGTAATAGTATATGTGGATTGTGTTGATAACTCATAAAAAGCCTTTAATCCCTACGGAAATAGGTGTTGATAACTCTGTGGATAACTTTAAATTTTATCCACACAATTCAAAAACTTGTCCACATTTTTAGTTATCAACATATTATTCACAGGTTATTCACAGATACCCTGTGGATAACCAATGCGGCTGTTCCGTAAGAAGAATTACAATTGTGTGATATCAAACATAAATTTTCCAAACATAAATTTTACTAATAGCTACTTTTGTCAGATGTTGCAATTATTTGTCGGAAAGTAGAATGTTTT
>CALXPX010000072.1 GCA_944390305.1 uncultured Clostridia bacterium | reverse complement strand
ATACACAATAAAAGTAATAAAAGAAAAAAATAGTGAAGTAGAAGGAAACATAGAGAATAAAGAAAATGAAACACAAAAGACAGAACCTATATTAATTTTTAGTATGCCTCAATTTATAGGCATAATAATTGCTATATGCTTAATAGAAGGAGTAATACTAAAAATGCCATGGAAAAAATTATTTAGAAGAAAAAAAGATAGTTATTATGATAATAATGACTTATAATAAAGCAAAAAGACCTTTAAGGTCTTTTTTTCTTGTAAAAAAACTAGTTATAGTATATAATAAATTTATCTTAAATTAAGAGAGGAAGAATATGTATCAAATAGTTTGTAAAAGTGAATATCAGACAAAAGAATATGCTAGAAATATGGCTAAAATATTAAAATGTGGAGATGTAATAGTTTTATCTGGAGAGCTTGGGGCTGGAAAAACTAAGTTTGTTGAAGGAATTTTAAGCTATTTTGACCTTCAAGAAGAAATATCAAGTCCAACTTTTACTATTGTAAATGAATATAAAAATGACAAAATTAATATATATCATTTTGACTTATATAGATTAGGAGATATATACGAGTTTGAAAATATTGGAGGAGAAGAATACTTTTCAAAGGGAATTTGCATATTTGAATGGGGAGAATTAATAGAAGATATTTTACCAAATGATTACATAAAAATATCTTTTTCAAAGTCTTTAGAAAATCCAGAATATAGAATTTTGAATATAGAAACCTTTGGAGAGAGATTTAAGGATATAGACTTTGGCAAAATATATAATACTTTACAGTAGACATAAAATGCGATATAATTAAATAAACTTATTTATAAAGGAGTGAAACCATGTATTGGCTAATTTGTGCTGTAAAGGCAGAAGATTCCGAAATTCAAGAAGGTTATCCTGTATTGAATTTTAAACTCTATAGGGTTTCTACCAAGGATCCTAAGGAGTTATCAGTTCCTGAGAATACCTTGCTTTACACTATTGCTGAAAATACTTTTTCTGAAAAAGAAATGTATGAACAGCTAATGGTAATAAAGGTAGGTATGGGTGTTATTGCACCAAAAATCTTTATTGAACAACGAAAAATATATGCTATAGGTAAAGAAGTTATATTTGATGGAATACGGTGGTGCCTAAATGAGAATGTAGGAACACTAATGCCGCTATTATTAGATAGCATGGAGGTGATAGAACCGTAAGCTCCACTCCCTTGTTGAAACATGTTTTCGGCGAGGGAGTTTTCTTTTATATATTTTACTTGTAAATTTTTTTTATTTATGTTAATATTTTAAATAAAAGAGAGGAAAATATGAAAGATAAAAAATACATTAGAAATTTTAGTATAATTGCACATATAGACCATGGTAAATCAACTTTAGCGGATAGATTAATTGAAATGACAGGAGTGCTCTCTAAAAGAGAAATGTCAGAGCAAGTTTTAGACAATATGGACATAGAAAAAGAAAGAGGAATCACAATAAAATCGCAAGCTATAAGAATGAAATATGTCTATAAAGATGGAAATACATACGAGCTAAATTTAATAGATACTCCTGGACATGTGGATTTTAATTATGAAGTATCTAGAAGTTTAGCAGCTTGTGAAGGAGCAATTTTAGTAGTAGATAGTACTCAGGGAGTAGAAGCTCAAACATTGGCAAATGTATATTTAGCAATAGATAATAATTTAGAAGTAGTTCCAGTAATAAATAAAGTAGATCTTCCAAGTGCAAGACCAGAGGAAGTTAAAGAAGAAATTGAAAATATAATAGGAATACCAGCAAAAGATAGTCCTTGTATATCTGCTAAAACAGGATTAAATGTAGATAAGGTTTTAGAAAAAATAATAACAGATATACCAGAACCAACTGGTGACGAAAACGCACCACTTAAAGCATTGATATTTGATTCTATATATAATGATTACAAAGGAGCTTTAGCTTATGTAAGAATTAAAGATGGAATAGTAAAAGTCGGAGACGAAATAAAGCTAATGTCTTCAGAAAAAAAATTTGTTGTAACAGAAGTTGGATATTTTGAGCCTGGTAGATATGAGGTGGCAAACGAACTTTCAGCAGGAGAAGTTGGATATATAGCAGCAAGTATAAAAAGTTTATCAGATATAAGAGTTGGAGACACAATTACAAATAACGAAAGACCAGCAAGTGAGCCACTACCAGGATATAAGAAAGTAAATCCAATGGTTTATTGTGGATTATATCCTATGGATGGAAATGATTATGAGAATTTAAAAATAGCTTTAGAAAAATTAAAATTAAATGATGCAGCTTTGGAGTATGAACCAGAAACATCTAATGCTTTAGGTTCTGGATTCAGATGTGGTTTTTTAGGTTTACTTCATTTAGAAATTATAGAAGAAAGATTAGATAGAGAATTTGATTTGAGTTTAATTACAACGGCTCCATCAGTAATATATAAAGTATATAAAACAGACGGAGAAATTATAAATATATATAACCCATCAGATTTACCTAAGGCAGATAAAATTAACAAAATAGAAGAACCATATGTAGAAGCAAGTATAATGGTACCAAAAGATTTTGTAGGAAATGTTATGGGACTTTGCCAAGATAGAAGAGGAATTTATCTAGATATGCAGTATTTAGATGAAAATAGAGTAACATTAAAATATGAATTACCATTAAATGAAATAATATATGATTTTTTTGACACATTAAAATCTAAAACAAAAGGATATGCTTCTCTTGATTATTATTTAAAAGAGTATAGAGAATCGGATTTAGTAAAATTAGATATGTACGTAAATAATGAACCAGTAGATGCACTATCTTTTATAGTACATAAATCAAATGCTTATAATAGAGGTAGAACACTTGCAGAAAGACTAAAAAGAGAAATTCCAAGGCAGTTATTTACTATTCCTATACAAGCAGCAATAGGTGGCCAAATAATTGCAAGAGAAACAATATCTGCACTAAGAAAAGATGTTCTAGCTAAATGTTATGGAGGAGATATAACTAGAAAAAAGAAATTGTTAGAAAAGCAAAAACGTGGTAAAAAACGTATGAGAGAATTTGGAAATGTAGAAATACCTCAAGAAGCATTTTTAAATGTGTTAAAAGCAGACAATCAAGAATGAGGGGAGAAAAATGATAAATAGCATTTTAGCAGAAGAAAGATTTAAACAATATGTATCAAATTATGACAGTTCAAATTCTAAAATAATAAGAAAAATTGAGCATAGTTATAGAGTATCTAAATTATCTAAAAAAATAGCAGGAAATCTAAAGCTTCCCAAAGAAGAAATTAGTTTAGCACAGCTAATTGGGCTATTACATGATATAGGAAGATTTGAACAAGTAAAAAAATATAATACATTTAAAGATTATTTATCAGTAGACCATGCTGATTTAGGAGTAGAAATTCTAAAAAAAGATGATTATATATCTAATTATTGTAATGATAAAGAATATAAAACAATAATATTAGAATCTATAAGGAATCATAATAAATATAAAATAGATCCGAACTTAAAAGACAAAACTCTTATGCACGCAAAAATTATTAGAGATGCAGATAAAATAGACATTCTAAATATAATAGCTAATGAAAATAATAAAGTATTTAAAGAATTAAGTATTTCAAAAAATATATTAGAATCATTTTATAAGAAAAAACTTATAAAAAATGAAGAAAAAATAACAAAGTTAGACTATCTGATAGGAAGTTTAGCTTTAGTATTTGATATGAATTTCAATGTAAGTTTTGAAATTTTACAAGAAAAAGATTATTTAAATAAAATAGCGGATAAAATAACAGTTTCGGAAAAAGAAAATATAAAAAGTTTTTTAAATAAATATATATCAGAAAGGGTATAATAGTGATAATGGAAGAAAAAGAAGATCAGATCGAAGGAAGAAATAGCGTATTAGAATGGATAAAGTCTGGAAAAGGAATAAATAAACTTTGGGTTCAAAAAGGAGAAAAACACGGTTCTATTATAGAAATAATTAATTTAGCTAAAAAACAAAGAATAGTTATTTCAGAAGTAGATAAAGCAAAATTAGATAAAATGTCACAAACTCATAATCATCAAGGAGTAATAGCAACAATTTCAGAGTATGAATACTATGATGTAGATGATATATTACAAGAAGCAAAAAACAGAAATGAAGATCCATTTATTTTAATATTAGATCAAATAGAAGATCCACACAATTTAGGATCTATTATAAGGACAGCAGAATGTAGTGGTGTTCATGGAATAATAATTCCTAAAAGAAGATCTGTACAAGTTAATAGTACAGTAAATAAAGTATCAGCAGGTGCATTAAGTTATATGAAAATTGCAAGAGTAAATAATTTGACAGAAACGATAAATTATTTAAAAGAAAAAAATGTATGGATTTATGGAACAGATATAGAAGGAACATCTTACTATGATGAACAAGATTATCAAGGAGGAGTAGGAATAGTAATAGGAAGTGAAGGGTTTGGAATGAGTCGTTTAGTTAAAGAAAATTGTGACTTTTTAATAAAGATTCCTATGAAAGGGAAAATAAGTTCATTAAATGCTTCTGTATCAGCAGCAATTGTAATGTATGAAATTATGAAACAAAGGAGAAAATAAATGAAACCAAATAAATTGAAAAGAAATTTAATTATCATTTTTTCTGCAATATTAATTGTAGCAGCGACAATATTTGTTTTGTATAATACTACAGACATTTTTAGAACCAAAAGAGGAGCTTTTTTTAGATATTTTGAGCAAATACCAGAAATGTTTGAAATATTAGATACATCTGACGAATATAAAAATTATCAAAAAACTAAAGAAAGCAAAAAATATACAACATCAGGACAAATGATTATAACTGATTCAAGTAATATAGCAGATAAAAGCATACTAAACAAAATAAAAATGACCGTAAATGAAAAAACAGACAATCAAAATGAAAAAAGCAATACAGAGATAGTTATTAAAAGTGAAGATCAAAATCTTTTTAATATGACTGTAGCAAGAGACAAAAAATTATATGGCTTCTATGCTCCACAAATAGCTGATGGATATATAGTGGTAAGAAACGAAAAAGTAAATGAACTAGCAGAAAATATGAAATTAGAAAATGCAGCTAATATTCCAGAACAAATAATGCCAATAAATATTAGCAAAATATTAGAAATTAAAAATCAAGAAAAAAATAGTATAGCAAAATATATAAAAATGATAAGTAATCAAGCACCAGATACTGCATATACAAAAAACGATAATGAAAAAATTGAAATAGAAGGGCAAAAATATCAAACAACATCATATACATTGAAATTAAACTCTGAACAAAACAGTGCTCTTCAAATTGCTATATTAGAAAAAATGACTACAGATAGTATAATGATGAATTTTATAACATCAAAATGTAAACTTATAAATTTAAATAAAGATTTTACTGATATAAATACTTTAAATAGTAAAATGAAAGAGAGAATAGAATTACTGAAAAAAGATCCGAGCATAGCAGGAAATTTTTCAATAACTGTTTATGAAAATAAGCAAAAAAATATTCAAACAAAAATAGAACTAGAAGGAAAAATAATAACAATAAATTATATAAAAAATGATAGTGATGATTATGTAATAATAAAAATAGAAAATGAAAATAATGAGAAGCAAGTTATAAAATTAGAGAAAAAATCTGATGGGCATTCTGTAAAAATTCAACAAATAAAAAATGATATAATGAAAAGTATCGAATTTATCTATTCAATGAGTGGAACTGTATCAGAAAATAATATACAAAATCATTTAACAATTAATCTAGTTGATGATATAAAAAGCATTACTTTTGAATACAATGATACAGTAAACTTTACTAATGATATAGGAACATTAAAAGAAATGCAAGATGATAAAGTAGCAGTAATTAATGATTATGATAAAGATTATATATTTGAATTTGTAAATTTAGTAAAAAAACAAATCAATACTGTATATGTAAACCAAGCAGCATTGATAGGTATAAATTTAGACCCTATTTTTGATATTGAATAATATAAAAAGTTAGCACTTTTTTATAAAAAAAATAAAATCAAAAAAAATTGAAAATTTTTTTGAAAAAGTGTTGACTTTTGTTAAATACCATAGTATAATCAAATACGTTCCCACAGGGAACAAAAAGTACATTAAGTACATTGAAAAGTAAACAATAAATCTTTTGAGAAACCAATAAAAAATTGCGGTAGTCAAGTACTACTAAAAAAAGAAAAATAATAATGAGCTAAGAACTCAAAAATAAAAAATAATTTGAGAGTTTGATCCTGGCTCAGGATAAACGCTGGCGGCGCACATAAGACATGCAAGTCGAACGGACCAAACCTATAGTTTACTATTGGAGAGGTTAGTGGCGGACTGGTGAGTAACGCGTAAGCAATCTGCCTATCAGAGGGGAATAACAGTGAGAAATCACTGCT
>CALXPX010000071.1 GCA_944390305.1 uncultured Clostridia bacterium | reverse complement strand
AAATTTCACATTTTTCTAACATAATAAAAATATTATAGCACATTTTTATAATTTGTGATATAATATTTTTGTTTTTTGTATAGGAGGCTATAATATGTTAACAGAACCAAAATTAAAAGATGGTATTTTTGAAGATACTTATAGAACTAGTTTTTCACAAACAGGTATACATGATGTACTTACTAATAAATCTATATTATCTATATTAGAAAATGTAGCGGGAGCTCATAGTGCTTATGTTCATTATACTTTTGAAGATTTAGCAAAATTAAATTTAACTTGGGTACTTTTAAATTGGAAATTAAAAGTTTTAAAAAGAATTAAAGCTGATACTAATATAAAAGTTCAAACTTGGGGAAATTTTTCAAGTAAAATATTCGTAATCAGAGATTTTAAAATATTTGATGAAGATAATAATTTATGTGCAATAGCAAGTTCTAAATGGTGTTTAGTAGATACTATAAAAGGGAAAATTGCTAAAATGCCTGATAATATTTCAGAAATATATCATGGTTTCTTTTATGAATCAGTATTTGGAACAAAAGATTTACCAAAATTAAGTGAACCAACATCTGCTCCATTAAAATCTGATACATATAAGATAAGAAGATTTGATTTAGATTTAAACAAACATGTTCATAATTTAAATTATCTAAATATTGCCTATGAATTACTTCCAGATGATGTATATGATGGTGATGAATTAAATAATGTTGAAATATTATACAAAAGAGAGTTAAAGTATGGTGATACTGTTAAATCATATCTTTATAAAGAAGATAACTCATATATAATTGTTATGAAAAGTGAAGATGATTCTATACTTCATGCTATTATAAAAATATATTAATTATATTTATATTTTTATATTAAATTTTGACTTATTTTTTATAATATGATATAATTTAAGATACACTAACCTCATTTATGGGGATCAGAAAGGAAGGGGCTTATATGTCCAACATTTTTATGCTTAACGAGGCTAAATTCATTTCCAGTTTTGACTTACGGTTTCAAGATGGCATCGTAAAGACGTTTGTCTTAAACTGTAACTTGGGTGAAAATGATTTCGCAGTGTTATCCTCTATGGATGTTCTTTCGGAAAAAGAGTGTTCTCAAGTTTATGAAGAGATTCTTGATGACCTTCTAGGATCAATCGAAGGAACAATTATTCCTCCCTTAGTGGATGAATGTGCTCAAATGATTGTTCCTGGTGAACCAATCAAAATTTCTTTCGAGAGAGGTACTTTCTATTTCGAATTAACTGAGGATTTACCAATGTCTAAGAGAATATACTACTTTTTCTATGTAGTAGATATCCTAAAGGAGTTAAGCACAATGTAAACCTTAACCCCGCCCAGAAAAATCTGGGCGGGGTATTCTTTTATTTATATTTTGTTATTTATTTTCTTTTTTAAATTCATTTAGTAATTGCTCTCTACATTTTTCTTCTAATGTATCATCTAATTTTTCTAATATTGCTTTTTCGTTATATTTTCTTTCTAAACAATATGAAATTATATAATCTGTAATATCCGGATTTTTAGAAAGTAATGGTCCATGAAGATATGTTGCAATAACATTATTTATAAAAAATCCTTCTTCTTTATCTTCAAATTTATTACCATTTCCATATAATACTTTTCCCAAAGGTGTTTTTATATCAAAAGTTTGTCCACCATGGTTTTCAAATCCTATAACCTTCGTTTCTTTTTCTCCTACTTTTGCCTCTATTACAATATTACCAATACATCTTTTTTTTCTATCTTCAATTGCTTCTGTATAGTAATCAAATATTTCTAATCCAGGTATAATATTTCCTTCTACTCCTTTATAGTATTTTCCAAATAGTTGATAAGCCCCACAAATAAGTAAGAAAAATACACCTTCATCTACAGCTTTTTTTATATTTTCTTTATATTTTATTAAATCTTCTGATAAAATAGATTGTTCATTATCTGCTCCACCACCTGCAAATACAATATCATAAGAGCTAAAGTCTGGTTTAGGATCTCCTATACTGTATTTGTCTAACTTTAGATTTATTCCTCTTTTTTCCATTCTATATTTTAAAATCTGAATATTTCCATAATCTCCATATAGTTCTAGCATATCTGGATAAAGGTATAATAATTTTAATTCTTTCATACTATTCCTTTCTAAATAATCTTACTTTTTATTAAATTCTTGTAATTTTCTTCTAGTTGGCTGAAGTGCTGTATAATTAGCAATTACATATTTTTTAATATTTGTTTTATATAAAGCTTTTATTGCATCTTCTAAATCTAAATATGCTTCTATCTTATTTTCATCGAATCCACTTGTCTTTATCCTAATTGCTATATCATATGCCCTTTTTCCTGATGTTACTATTCTAGTTACATTTTTTATTTCAAAATTTATATCCCATATCCATGACACATCTAAGCCGTCTGCAGGATTATCATTTAGAACAAATAAAAGTTCTTTTTCTTCATTATCTTCATTAAGCATTCGAAGTGATACATTAGCTCCTGTTGGATTTTTTGCTAAATTTATTATTGTATCTACTTCTTTTATTTTTATTTTTTCATTTCTTCCATTATCTAATTTAAATGTTTTTAAAGATTCTTTTGCATCTAAATTATATATTTTAGAAACAGATATAACTGCTGCAAAATTGTATACTGTATATATATTATCTGCTTTAGCATAATATTTAATATTATCCTCATAAAACGACTGATTTTCTAAATCCACATTTGTTATCTTTGTAAATATTTCTTCATTGCCATATAAACATTTTGGACATTTAAATTTTCCAATATGTGAATATTGATAATATTCATATTCTAGCCTTGTTTTATCAAAAGGACAAAATTTACCTTCTCCTGCCTCTTTTTGATAAGTACTTGCATATTTATATTTATCAACACTAAAATAATATACATTATTATTGTCTTTATTTGCTCTGCCAAGTCTTGCTACATTAGGATCGTCATTATTTAATATTAAATTTCCATTATATGTTTTTAAAAATTCATTTATCTTTAGTATAAGAGTTTCTACTTCTCCATTTCTATCAAGCTGATCTCTAAAAAAATTGAGTATAACTAATGTATTTAATGGAATCTTTTTAAATATAATTGGTACATAGCTTTCATCAACTTCTAAAGTAATATAATCTGCTTTTATCTTTCCGTTTAAAGTGCAATTTTTTATCAATGTCGTAATAATACCTGTTTCCATATTATTTCCCTCTTTGTTGCTAACTACCTTTTTACCATTTGTCTCTAACATATATCTTATAGCATTATTGGTTGTAGTTTTTCCATTGCTTGCAGTTACTGCAATTACAGGACATTCTATTTTTAGATATTTTAATATATCTGGACTTAATTTTTTTACTATTCTACCTAACATATTTCCATTGTCTTTTTTTAATATTTTACATAGTACTTTTGCAAATAGATTTAATATTTTTGAAATTATAATTACTAATGAATTATACATGTTTTATCCTTTCAAATTATTCTTTTAGTTATCCTTTAATATATTAATTAAAGATTCATCTTCTAAATTAATTTCTCTTTCTTCACCAGTTTTCATATTTTTAATTATTGCTTTTTTATTTATTATTTCATTATCTCCAATTGTTAAAATGTATTTTGCATCTTTTTTATCTGCATATTTAAATTGAGCTTTTAGACTTCTACACATTATATCTTTTTCTACATATATTCCATTTTTTCTCAAATTGCTTACTAATTTTGAGGTATATACATTAGCATCTTCACCAACATATGCGATAAAAAGTCGCATATGTTTTTCAAGATTTAATTCTTTATTATTTTGTTTAAAAATATCTATTAATCTTTCCATTCCTGATGCAAAACCTATAGCTTTAGTACTTGTCCCTCCAAGTTCTTCTACTAATCCATCATATCTTCCACCAGCTAAGACAGTTAAACCATCTATTTTAGACATAAATTCAAAAACAGTTTTGGTATAATAGTCTAATCCTCTTACTAAATTTGAATCTATTTTGTATTTAATATCTAATCTTTCCAATAAGTATTTTAGATTTTCAAAGTGTTCTTTACATTCATCACATAAATAGTCTAATATACTTGGTGCATTTTGATTTAATTTTTTACAATTTGATTCTTTACAATCTAATATTCTCATAGGATTTTTATCGAATCTTGTTTTGCATGTATCACAGTATTTATCTAAATTTGGTCTTATATATTCTTGTAATGCTTTTGTATATTCTTTTCTACAATTTTTGCATCCTATACTGTTAATATTTAATTCTATATCTTTTATGTTTAATTTTTCAAATAGACTTTTACACATTTCTATAATTTCTACATCTGCCATATATGACTCTGTTCCAAGTAATTCTACACCTATTTGATTAAATTCTCTTTGTCTTCCTTTTTGTACATTTTCATATCTATACATTGGCATATGATACCATAATTTTAGTGGTGATGGACTACTTGATAGACCATCTTCTATATAGGCTCTAACTACACCAGCTGTACCTTCTGGTCTTAGAGCAATTTTTCTTCCTCCTCTATCTTCAAATGTATACATTTCTTTTTGTACTACATCTGTTGTTTCTCCTACTCCTCTTTGAAATAGTTCTAAACTTTCTATAACAGGTACTCTTATTTCATTATATCCATAATTTTCAAATAGTTCTTTTGCTACACTTTCAATATATTGCCAAGTAGCAATTTCTTTTGGCAATATATCTTTAGTGCCCTTTAATTTTTGTAACATACTTATCTCTCCTTTTCATCTTTTATAGTGGTTGGTAAACCATGTCCTGGATATACAAATGTATTATCTGGTAGCATAAATAATTTTTTAAGTGATTTTTTTATTTCTTTTTTGTTTCCTGTTGGGAAATCTGTTCTTCCTATCCCCATATACATAAGTGTATCTCCTGTAAAAATCAAATTTTCACTTTTACAATATAAACTTGTACTGTCATCTGTATGTCCAGGTGTATATATCACTTCTAGTTCAATGTCTCCTATATGTAATATATCCTTATCATCTACTCTAGAATCAATTTCTATATATAAATTATAATTTGTTAATTTTGATAAATTTATATCTGGATTATTCACATTTTGTGCACCTTTTCTACTAATTAATATTTCTCCTCCTAAAGATTTTTTTAATTCCTTTGCTTTTTCTATATGGTCCATATGTGAATGTGTTAAATATATATATTTTAGCTTTACTTCCATTATTTCTAACATTTCTTTTATTTTTTCAAAATCTCCACCAGGATCTATGCACATAGCTTCTTTTGTATTTTCATCTTGCAAAATATAACAATTAGTAAATTCATCTATTAAACTAGATTTTACTTCTATTTGTTTTAATATCATTCTTTTGTTCTCCTCATATTACTTTACTTATTACGTTTTACATCATACACACTATCTATTTTTCCAAGTTCTCTTTGTGCTTTTGTTAAATCATTTATATTTTTTACTTCTAAAGTTAATTCTACTATTGCAATTTTTTCTTTGCTAGCTTTTGCAGATACTGCTATTAATTTTGCAGCTGTATTTCCGATAACTCTAATTACATCTGCAAGTAGTCCTTCTCTATCATTAGCAAAAATAGTTATATCCACGTTATATGAGCTTGACTTTTGCTCATCCCAATATACATCTATTATTCTACCTTCATCTTGAAGTAAATCTTTTACATTATTACAGTTTTTTCTATGAATAGTTACTCCTCTACCTCTTGTAATATACCCTATTATTTCATCTCCAGGTACTGGGTTACAACATTTAGAAATTCTAACTAGACAATTGTCAATTCCTTTTACTATTATTCCTGTTTTTGATGGCTTTGTCTTTGGAGATATTTGTAATTCTTCTATTTTCTTTTCTACATTTTCTTCACTATGATATTTTCTATATTCCTCTAAAGTTCTAGCTATTATCTTATTTGCAGTTATAGATCCAAATCCTACAGCAGCATACATGTCATCTAATGTTTTAAATGCATATCTTGTAAGAGCTTGCATATAGTATTTTTGTACAAATAATTCTTCTTCTGTCATTCCTATTCTTTTTATTTCTTTTTCTATAAGTTCTTTTCCTCTTGCAATATTTTGTTGTTTTTCATGTTTTTTAAACCATTGCTGTATTTTAGTTTTGGCAGATGTACTTTGTACAAATTTAAGCCAATCTCTACTTGGCCCTTTACTATTATCATTTGTTATAATTTCTACAATATCTCCACTTTTTAATTTTGTAATTATTGGCATCATTTTGCTGTTAATTTTACATCCAACCATTTTGTTTCCAATTTCTGCATGTATCATATATGCAAAATCTATTGGTGTACTTCCTTTTGGAAGTGTTTTTATTTCTCCTTTTGGAGTAAAGACATATACTTCATCTTCAAACAATTCTGTTTTTAATGTTTTTAAAAATTCTTGTGGATCTTGCA